>JBBQBU010000265.1:0-7938 GCA_038318015.1 Chloroflexota bacterium
GGACGCCGTGTTCCTCACTGGCCCGCGTGAAGGCCCAGCCCGGTTGCCCCTTGACGCCGCCGTAGACGTCCTGCGCGAGGGGCACCGTGCCGCCGATCATGCCTCGGTCGGCGGCAACAGCCTTCGTGCCAGCGTCCACGATGGCGCGATCCGGGGCCGGCCGCGCGATGACGGTGGCCTGAACCGTGGCGGCGCAATCAACCTCCGTTGCCACCCCGAGCCGGACCTGATTGTAGTCCTGGAAGACGTAGGTGCCGGGCCGCACCTCGGTGATGCCCGGCACCTCCGCAATGTGCATGGCCGACGGCGTGGACCCGACCGACACCACTGGTATTTCGTGACCGTCAGCGCGGAGCGTCTGTGCCAACTCGACCATCACCCGCCCGGCCTGCTGGCTGATCTCGCGTAGGGTAGCGGGCGTGGCAGCGTAGGCGTGCCCTTCGTGGGTCATGATGCCGCGCAGCGATAGGCCCGGCGTGCTGGCGATGTGGCGCGTCAGAGCCAGGGTTGGCGCGCCTGGAAGCGTGCCGCAGCGCCGGCCGCCGGTGTCCACTTCGACGAGGATGCCAAGCTGCATGCCGCGCTCGGCTGCCGCCGCACCAAGCTGGCTGGCGGTATCGGCGCTGTCTAGGGCTACCGTCACGGTCAGACGCTCGGCCAGATCAAAAAGACGGCCGAGCTTCGCGAGGCCGACGATTGGGAAGGCCAGCAGCACGTCGGCCAGCGGCAGCGGGTCGCCGGCTGCGATGGCAGCATCAAGCAGCGCTTCGACCTCACCAATCTTCGCCAGCGTCAGCCCGACCGCGCCGCCCTGTAGCTGCATCCGCGAGACCTCGACGGTCTTGTGCGTCTTCGCGTGTGGCCGCAGCGCCACCCCACACTGGCGCGCGTGGTCGGCCATCAGCCTGACGTTCCGCTCCAGCACATCCAGGTCGATGACGAACGCCGGCGTGTCAAGATCGGTGACGCGCATGGCCCCTCCCGGTCGCCAGGACGGCGACGGCGAGAAGGATAGCCCGTTCTGGGTTCTGGGTTCTGGGTTCTGGGTTCTGGGTTCTGGAAGCAGGCTACAAGCCGGCTGCCGTCCCGACCACGCGCATCTTGCCGTCGCTGATGTCGATAGTCCGCACGCGCATCGCACGGTCTGCGAACAGTCCGTCCACCTGGGTCTGGAGGGAGTCGGCCAGGGCCATGCGCGCAGCATCGGGCAAGACGACCCCGCCCACGGACGCTTCGCTCACGTTGACCATCGGCCGGCCGGCAGCGTTCGGCGCGACCGTGCCAACCGCCGCGAACGGTGCCTGCAAGAAGCCAGCTCGTGCTGCCCCGCCCACGTGCACCTGACGATCTCGGAGGGCCACCGACACGGACTGAATGGTGGCATTCCCGAGCGGCGTGGCACCGAGCGACTGCCCGACGAGCATCGTGGTCAACTGTGACTGTAGCTCGGTCTCCGACACTTCCATCACCACGTCCTGCGGTGCCGGCGTGATGGTCGGGGCAAGGGTGGCGCGCGGGGCGGCCGGTGGTCGCGATGCGGCAGCCGTCGTGGACGTGGGAGCCGGTGCGGCAGCGGCCCGAGCGTCCGGCTGCTGGCCCTGCTCGCCGTCCATCCAGGAGCGGCCGGCCAGTCCCATGCTCACGCCCACGGCCAGCACGACGACCAGCAGCAAGGCAATCACAACTCGGCTCATATCACCACGCTCTCTTGCACGAATGGTACCAGCAGGCTTGACCCGCACCCCGTCAGGGCGGCATCCTGTCCCGGACAGGTGCGTAGCGGGCGACCCTCGGCCAGATAAGCGCCCGCTCTGCACGACCGGTGACTTTCCTCCGTTCGTCGCGTCTCCGTTCGCCATGTTGGCGCAACTGGGCCTCTCGGGCGGATCTCTCTGCGCGGAGGCCTACAGCATGACAGCGACGGGTGTGGATCGGTTTCAGGGGTTGCTCTCCCAGCGGGCGGCAAAGGGGCCGCGCCCGGCGCAGGGCCTCGGCCCGAACATCATGTATAAACTCGGCACCGGGAACCCGGACCCCGGCTCGTTCCCGTACGCCGAGATCGCGCAGGCGGCCGCCGACGTGATGGAGACGGACGGCGAGGCCGCGCTGAGTTACGGCGATCCGTACGGCCAGAAGGCGCTACGTGAGTGGGTGTGCCACAAGCACAAGGTTCTGGAGAACCTGGACATCACCCCGGACAACATCCTGATTACGAACGGTTCGGGCGACGCGCTTGGCCTGGTGATCCAGACGTTCGTAGATGAGGGCGACGCCGTCATCACGGAAGCACCGACCTTCTCGGCCACGCTCCAGACGCTGCGCCGCAACGGTGCCGACTTGCACGGCATCCCCGTGGACCAGGACGGCATGCGGACCGATCTGCTGGCTGCGAAGCTGCAAGAACTGGCGCGAGCCGGCACGCCGTGCAAGCTGATCTACACCATCGACACGTTCCAGAATCCGTCCGGGCCGACCTTGACGCTGGCCCGCCGCCACGAACTGCTGGCGCTGGCTCGGCAGTACAACGTCATCGTCCTGGAAGACGACGCCTACGGCGAACTGCGCTGGGAAGGTCAGGCGGTCCCGTCATTGTATGAACTGGACGACGCCGGACTGGTGGCACGCACCGGCACCCTCTCGAAGATTCTGGGGGCAGGCGTCCGCATCGGCTGGGTCGTCGCGCCGACGTCGATGCTGCCGTTCATCTCGACGTTCAACTTCAGTGGTGGCGTCTCGCCGCTCACCAGCCGCATCTGCCTCAAGTACATGCAGGGCTACTTCGAGCCGCATGTGCAAGACCTTCGGGCCATCTACAAGGCGAAGCGCGATGCCATGATTGAGGCGCTCGAAGCCGGGCTGGCCGACACCGACGCCGTCTGGAATCGGCCGGAAGGCGGCTTCTTCATCTGGTTGAAGCTGCCGACGGGCACGGACGCGAAGAAGCTTCAGAAGTTGGCGAACGAGGCCGGCGTGGCCTATGTCGTGGGGGCGGCGTTCATGCCGAACGGCGGTGGCGAAGAGTACATTCGGCTCGCGTTTAGCTACGAGACGCCGGAGGCCTTGCGCGAGGGCACCGCGCTCGTGTGCAAGGCGATCCACGAGGCGAGCAGCTAACGAGGCCTTGCGGGCCATGCCGCCATGCGCGGGGGCGTCAGCCGGGAGTGAGACGTAGTCCGCATGGGCGCGATGCACCGCGCCCCATGCATCGCGTCCATTGCGTTGTCCCTCGGCGGCGCGCGCCCTGCGTCCGTCCCGCAGTCATCTCGCCGGGCTGTTCGGCACCCAACATGTTGGCGCGGCCGACTATTGAAACCCGCACATCCCTTCGGCCGTTCTGTCATGCGGCACAACTCTTGCTCTTCGAGTAGACGTATCGTATTCTCGAAGTGCGCGCCCGAGTGTGAACGCTCCGCACGGGCATGACACGACCGCGTGGTTGTGCCGTGGGAGGCTGTGGTGTGGGGCAGCGCGAAAGATGGGCGAAATCCAGGGTTGGGCCTTATCGTGCCCGCGCTGACGCTCATCCTGCCAGTGGCGCTGCTGTTAGCCGCATTACTGCTAGGCCAACCGGGCGAATCCGTCGCAGCGGCGGCCACCATTGCGACCGCCACGCCTGACCCGCTAGTGCCCGAAACCCTCCAGCTCGAGCCGACGCTGGTCGAAGGCGCGCTGGCCGACGATGAGACTGCGACCACCGGTGACGCCGCGCCCATCCTGGCCGCTATGCCGACGCCGGTCGCTACCCCGACCTTGATCCCAACACCGCAACCGACCTGGGGTGGTCCGGACACGTTCACCTTTGTGGCGCTCGGAGTTGACCAGCGGAACACCCAGGAGATTCCCCGCACCGACACCATCATGATCGGGCGGGTTGATCTGAAGTCATCGCGCGTGAATCTGGTGTCGATACCGCGCGACTTGCTGGTGGACATTCCCGGTTACGGCAAGGATCGCATCAATTCGGCGTACGTCTACGGCGAGCAGTTCAAAGAGCCAGGCGGCGGCATCGGGCTGCTGCGCCGGACCATCGAAAAGAACTTTGGGGTGGCGGTCGATCACTTCGGCATGGTCGATTTCCAGTGCTTCCGCACGGCCGTCGATGCTGTCGGCGGCGTGACGGTGAACGTCCCACGCGCTATCGTCGATCCGAGTTACCCGACCGAGGACTACGGCACCAAGGTTGTCAGGTTCGAGCCCGGCGTGCAGAAAATGGACGGCGAGCGCGCCCTTGAATATGCGCGCACCCGCCATGCTGACAATGACTTCCAACGGATGCAGCGCCAGCAGCTCATCGTGGGTGCCATGCGCGAGCAGTTCTTGCAGCTACGGACCCTCCCCGCCGTACCGACGCTCCTGGGCGGCTGCGGCAACATGCGGAGTGACCTCGGCTGGCGCGACTATCTGACGCTGGCGACAAATCTGCGAACCCTCGACAAGAATCGGATCACGTTCGCGGCGATTGACGACAATATGGTTGTCGATGCGGTGCTCTCGACTGGGGCGGCGGTGCTGCTGCCGCGCTGGGAGCCGATCCGCGCGCTGGTGGGCGAGAACCTCGGGCCGGGCGGCGGCGCGGCCGGCGGCATCACCCGGTCGGCACCGGCCGCCTCCCCGACGCCCGGGTTGCCGGTCGTGCCGCAGCCATCGCCGTCGCCATTTGCCCCGGGCGGCTCTGTGGCCTACCCGCCGACGGGCGACGCGCTGCCCGATGCCGCCGACATGGACCTCGACGCCGCCTCGCCAGCGTAGTCGGCCCTCACCCCCCCAGCCCCCTCTCCCGCGAGCAGGAGAGGGGGAGCAGTTCACCACCAGTTGGGCGGCCTGCTTCGCTTGACTGCAGGGGCTGGCCGCGCGGGCGTCGCCGCACCACAATACTCTGGCGAACGGTCGCGAATCGTCCGACGCAGGCGGCTCGGCGACCCTGATTAGGAGTGTGCGTGATGCCAGACAGCCAGCGCCGGCCGCTGACCGCCGACGACCTCGCCGCGATTGCCCTGGTGGACCGGCCGCGCCTCGCGCCAGACGGCGAGACGGTTGTTTACACGCTGACGCGCATGGACGTGGAGGCAAAGGCGTACCAGTCGGCCATCTGGACGGTGCCGTTTGCTGGTGGTACGCCCCGGCAGCTTACCAGCGGCATTGGCCGGGACCGCGCGCAAGGCTGGTCGCCAGACGGCCGCTGGCTGGCGTTCATCTCTGACCGTGACGGTGAGCGCGGCCAACTGTTCGTCATCCCAACGGACGGCGGCGAGGCCCGACGGATCACGCGCGGCCTGCCAGGCATCGAGGGCGTGGCCTGGAGTCCTGATAGCAGCCGGCTGGTGCTGGTCGCACGGGTACGGCCAGAGGGCGAAGCGTCAATCCTGAACAGTCCGGAGTCGCCGCCCCTGCGCGACATCCGACGCATCAAGCACCGCGCTGATGGGCGCGGGCTGCTCGACGGTCGCGCGCACCTGTTCGTGGTGGAGCGTGCCGGCGGAGAGCCGCGCCAGGTGACGGACGGCGATTGGGACGACAGCAGCCCGGCCTGGTCGCCAGACGGCACGAGCATCGCATTCGCCTCGAATCGCAGCGCCACGCGCGACTGGAACGATGCGTCTGGCATCTACGTCGTCTCGGCAAACGGCGGCGAGGCTCGCGCCTTGACCGGCGACGATGTGGTGCTCGGTTCGCCAGCATGGTCGCCGGACGGCCAGACCATTGCCTGCCTGGGCCGCACCGAAGATGCCCCGGCCGGCGCAAACGTCCGCGTCTGGCTGGTGCCGTCGGCGGGCGGCGCGGCCACCTGCCTGACGGCCGACCGCGACATATCCACCGGCAGCGACGTGATTGCCGATTTGCGGGCTGGCCACCTGGTCTTGCCACCGATCTGGACGCCTGACGGGTCGGCCTTGCGCGTCCTCATCACGGAGCGCGGCAACACCCGACTTGACGAGCTAGACGTGACCAGCCGCCATCTGCGGACGCTCATCAATGGCGAGCGCGTGCTGCTTGACGTTGACGGCAATGGCGACCGCATCGTCTTCACCGCCACCGCGCCCACCGATCCCGGCGACCTGTTCGCAATCGCACTCGACGGCTCGGATGAGCGACGGCTCACCACGGTCAACGCCGCGCTGCTCGATACACTGGATCTGACATCGCCGGAACACTTGGAGATCGTCGGGGCGGACGGCCAGCCGGTTGAAGGATGGCTGCTGCGCGGGCGCGGCGAAGGTGCGCGCCCGCTGGTGCTGGAGATTCACGGCGGGCCGCACTCGCTGTACGGCAACGCCTTCTTCCACGAGCTACAACTGCTGGCGGCACGCGGCTATCACGTGCTGTACACCAATCCGCGCGGCAGCAAGGGGTACGGCGAGCGATTCTGCTCCGAGATTGCGGGCGGCTGGGGCACCCTGGACTACCAGGACTTGATGGCGGCGGTGGACCTCGTGGTGCAGCGGCCAGACGTGGACGCCACGCGCCTGGGCGTGGCTGGCGGCAGTTACGGCGGCTACATGACCAACTGGATCGTCGGGCACACCGACCGCTTCAAGGCGGCCGTGACGATGCGCTGCCTCTCCAACTTCCTGTCGTTCTACGGCACCAGCGACATCGGGCCGTGGTTCGGCGAGCGCGAGTTAGCTGGCTCGCCGCGCGACCAGTTGGCCCGCTACTGGGAGTTGTCGCCGCTGGCCCACGTCGAGAACGTGCAGACACCCATCCTGATCCTGCACGGTGAGCAGGATCTGCGCTGCCCGCAAGAGCAGGCGGAACAGTGGTTCGTGTCGCTGCGCCGCCTGGGCAAGACCGCCGAGTTTGTGCGGTTCCCTGACGAGAGCCACGACCTGTCGCGGAGCGGGCGGCCAGACCGCCGGCTGTTGCGCCTCGGCCGCATCGTGGCGTGGTTCGACCGCTACCTCGGGGCGGATAGACCGCCCGCAAGGGGTCACTGACCCGGACAGCCAGACCGCAGCGACGTACCGCTGCAGTCCACGTTTCGGACCCGCAACAGACATTCGTACACCGGAGGAGCCGCCGATGTGGCAGCATCGCTCGCCTGACCGCCCGCGCGTCTTCGGGCACCGTGGCGCGATGGGCTACGCGCCAGAGAACACGTTCGCCTCGTTCGACCTTGCCGTCAAGCAGGGAGTCGATGCCATCGAGCTTGACGTGCACCTGACGGCAGACGGCGACGTCGTCGTCATTCACGATCCGGTGCTTGACCGCACCACGACCGGCACCGGTATGGTCGGTGAGAAGACCCTAGCCGAACTGAGGGCGCTGGACGTTGGCGCGCACTTCGGGACAGCCTTCGCGGGACAGCAGATTCCAACGCTGGGCGAGGTGCTGGCCTGGGCGCGCGACAAGGTAGCCCTGGACATCGAGATCAAAGGCGGGCCGTGGCCGTACCCCGGCATCGAGGCGAAGGTCGTCGGCTTGATCCGCGAGCACGAGATGACCGACCAGACTCTCGTGATCTCGTTTGAGCATCCGACCGTCGCGCGCGTCAAAGCGCTGGCTCCCGAGCAGGCGACGGGCACCCTCTGGAGCGCCCGGCCTGTCGATCCGGTGGCCGTTGCCCAGGCCGCCGGCGCAGACGCCATCCTGCCATTCTGGTCGTACTGCGACGCCGAGACGGTGGAGCGGGCGCACGCGGCGGGCCTTTCGGTGCATCCGAGGGCGACATCCGAACCGAGGGTGATCGACCATCTGATCAGCCTGGGCGTAGACTCGATCTGTAGCGATCACCCCGGCCTCGTGGTCGCGGCACTGCGGCGTGCCGGCGGGTGAGCGGCGACAGATTGTCGATGGGAGCTGCTGCGCTGAGCGGCCGCTGCGTGCAGCCCGACCGAAGCGGCGGAGCAGGGTAGAGCGCGACTAAACGATGGCCCAACGCGTCGGGAGGTACGCCGACCCACGGCACCGGCGCTTGACCGACACCCAGCATGAGCGGCA
>JBBQBU010000266.1:0-7930 GCA_038318015.1 Chloroflexota bacterium
CGGATGACTGCCCGCCGATGACCCGCCTGCACGAGGCACTGGTGTCGGCGCTGTCTGGCCTGTGTACCACCACGTACGTTGGCGAGGCTGAGGGCATCTTCGTTCCGCACCTGACGCTGGCCCAGCAGTTCCCGCTCGCCAGTGCCGACGCTGCGCGCGACATCCTCACGGCAGCGTCTCCGCAGTTCACGTTCTGCGTGTGGGCCATTGCGCTGGTCGGTCGGCGCGGCGGTACCGCCTGGGAAACCATCCGGTTATACCCGCTCGGGACGACCGTCGCCTCGCTCGACTGACGCAGGCTGCTAGCTCACTCCCAGAGGGCGAGGCGAAAGTAGGTCGTGTCGGGGCGTGTGAAGCCGAGTCGTTCGTAGAGGCGGTGCGGCGCCGACGTCAGGTACATGTTGACAACGCCCTGCGCGCGGGCCAGCCTGAGCGCCTCCAGCGTCAGCGCCGCGCCGATGCCCTGACCTCGCGCCGTGTCGTCCACCACCACGTCTTCAAGGCGAGCGTGCCGGCCGGTCAGGACCTGGCAGACGATCAGCGTCGCCGTGCCAACAATTCGCCCGTCGATGTCCCGCGCCAGCAACAGCGTCAGGCCGGGCTGCGCCATCGTCGCGGCCAGCGCATCTCGCGTCGTCGGGGCGGCCAGCGGCGACAGTTGCGGCAACAGCATGTTGAGCGCCGCCACCAGTTCGTCTGATGCGGCGTCGGCGACCTCGATCATCACACTCAACCAGGTACCTCCGTCATCGACGCGTCTCCCCTCTCCCACTTGTGGGAGAGGGGTCGGGGGCCGTGGGGATCCGGCGCAGCCGCGCGGGCCCATGGTGGGATGGCGAGGGCGCTTCCTGCGGCAAGGATCGGGGGCCGTGGGGCTCCCGCTGCGAGCGAGGGGGCACCGTCCGTCAGCGGTACAGCCGCCGGTAGTGCTGGTAGTTCTCGTAGACAACTTGGACATAATGGCTCGTCTCGGCAAACGGAATCTGTTCAGAGAAGATGTCCGGGTCGTCGATGCCGAACTCTGCGAGCCAGGCGTTCGCGTTGCCGCCGCCGGCGTTGTAGGCGGCAAGCGCAGGGTAGACGCGGCCATCGTAGGTGGCGAGTTGCCGCCCCAGGTAGAACACCCCGAACTCGACTGCCACCTGCGGTCGATACAACTCTTCGTTGCTGAACGACGGCCGCCCGAGCGCCGTGGCGATGCCCTGGCCGGTGCCCGGAATCACCTGGGCCAGCCCCAGCGCGTTCGCCGATGACCGGGCGCGCGGATTAAAGGTGCTCTCCTGGCGGATCAGCCCCGCGAATAGCAGCGGATCGACGCTCCGCTGCTGGGCCTGCGCCGCTATCAGGTCCGCGTACGGCAGCGGGTAGATCAGCCGCTGGAGCAGCCGCGGCTGTGCTGTCACCGGTCCGCCTGCCACCTTCTGCGCCGCCAACGCCATTCGCATGCCCAACGGCGTGTCCCCGCGCTCCGACGCGAACCGCGCGAGGCCATACAGGCGTGCCGCGTCCGCTTCCCAGCGCGTCGCAAGTGCCTGGATCTCCCAGGCGGCCCAATCCGGCAGGCCGACCTGATAGAGCAGCGCCGCCCGCTGGTAACCGGCGTCCGACGCCGCTTCGCGGTCGAGCGTGCCGATATCAGCCCCGCGCGCTGCAAGCCACGCGGCCAGCGAAGACGTATCGTCGGCGGTTGGCTGGAGTGCCGACAGGTTCAAGTTCGTTGGTCCCTGGCCGCCGCGCGAGTCGCCGTCAAGGATGGCCCGCGCCCGCAAGCCGCCGAAGCCATCGGTGTCCTGCTCCGCCGCGCGGGCCAGCAGCGCCCCCGCCTGGGCCTTGTCGCCCGACTTCGCCAGGCTCTTGCTGGCCCACAGTAGCCCCAGTCCCTTCGGCCTCCCCTCCGCACCGCTGTCGGCCAGGGCCAGCGCGGTCTGGAGCGCTTCCGGGGCCGCGCCGCGCATCATCAGCGTGTAGACGAGGCGTGCGTGCGAATCCTGGGCGGCCGGCGATGACGGCAGCGCCGCCGCCGACTGCTGGTACAGGTCGCCGGCCTCACGCAGCCGGCCGGCGATCTCGTGGCGGCGGGCCGCACGATAGAGCGCCCGTGCCGCCAGATCAGAGTTCGGGAGGTCAACGGCCACCTGCTTGAGGACGTTGATGCCTTCATCCACTGCATCGAGGCGTAACAGCGACTGCCCCAGATAGAAGCGGGCACGCGCAGTCTTCTCAGGTGGCAGGCCGCCGTCGAGGGCTGCGCGCAGGGCCGCGACAGCCTCGCCGTGGCGGCCGGCAAAGAACAGCACGGCAGGCGCTTCGTCCGGGGCCACGGCATTGACGGCGTTCATCCCGCGCAGCGCGTCGAGCGCACCAATGGCCGATGGCGTGTCCGGCAGCTCCGCGACGACCGTCGCGAACGACTTGACGGCGAGGTCGCGCTGCTCGGCGTCCTTCGCGATGCTGCCCATGCTGGTGAGGGTCTGTGCGCGATACGTCCGCGTGGCCGCGTGCTGGAGCAGCGTGTCCGAGGCCCGCAGCGCGGCCGGCAGGTCGCCCAGCTTGACGGTGGCCGACACCTGATGTTCCAGCGCATCGACCTTCGTCAGGCGCGCCTCGGCCTTCTCCAGAGCGTTGCCGGCCCGCCCATTCTGCCCGGCCCGGTCGTTGAGGGCGGCGAGGCAGTAGGCGGCCTGGAGATCGGCGTACGGGCCGAAGTCGGGGGCAGTGCGGATCACTTCGTCGAAAGCGGCCACGGCACCCTGGCACTCGTCGGCAGCACGACGCGCCCGCCCGAGCATGAACAGGGCGCGGGCGCGGCCAGCGGGGTCAAGTTGCTTGCCCATCAATTCGCTGGCGGCGTCGGCGGCCGGGCCGGGGCGGCCGGCCTCGATCTGCACGACGGCCAGCAGCAGCAGCGCATCGTTGGCGGCCTTCTGATCCTGGCCGCCTGCCAACTGGCGTAGCAACGAGACGGCGCGGTCGTAGTCGCCGATGCGGCGCGCGGCTTCGGCAGCATCGAGCGGGCCGGTAGTCGGGGGGGGGCGCTGGGCTACCGGTGGCGCTGCCACCGGCGCACCGGTCACCCGGGTGTCGGTGCCGAGGTCGCCAGCGTCCACGGACGCATAGACCGGGGCGGCGTCGGCGGGCGTGGCCGGCGCTCCGATGCCGTCCGCTGCCAGGACCAGCAGCACCACGATGCCGCCAACTGCGACCCACGAGAACCGCCGGAGCAGCAGGCGAACCTGCCGCGCCGGCCCGGTGCGGGTCGCCTGAGGCCGACCCGCGCGAGCAACAACGCTCGCTGACCGCCTAATACGGCCGCCGGCCTTCGATAGCTCGGGCAAGCGTCACCTCATCCGCGTATTCCAGGTCGCCGCCGATGGGCAGGCCGCGCGCCAGATTGCTCACCTTGACGCCGAGCGGCTGCACCAGTCGTGCGACGTACATGGAGGTCGCTTCCCCTTCGACGTTCGGGTTCGTGGCGAGGATGACCTCTGAGACGGTGCCGTCGAGCCGCCGGAGCAACTCCCGAATCTTGAGGTCGTCTGGCCCGACGCCGCCAACGGGGTCAATCGCGCCGTGAAGCACGTGGTACAGCCCTTTGTACTGGCGGGTGCGCTCCAATGCGAGAACATCCAACGGTTCTTCAACGACGCAGATGGTGGAGCGGTCGCGCGTTTCCGAACGACAGATGGTGCAGGGGTCGCGATCCGTGATGTTGAGGCAGGTCGAGCAGAAGATGACCGCCTCTTTCATGTGGATGATCGCGTCGGCCAGGTTGCGGGCGTGCTCGACCGGCACCCGCAAGAGGTGGAACGTGAGCCGCTGGGCGGTCTTCGGCCCGATGCCGGGCAGGCGGGCCAGCTCTTCGATCAGCCGTGCGACCGGCTCAACTGTCGTCTGCATACGCTGCCTAACGGCTCCCTGGCGGGCGGGCTGCACGAGCGGGTCGAAGACGCGAACGGCCGCACATCAGCGCGGCCGTCGGGGAACAGTGGGGCGCAACGTGTCTGCGCCCCGGAGGGTCGGTGAGGTCGGGCTACATCAGCCCGGGGATCTTCATGCCGCCGGTGATCGCCCCGAGGCGCGTGGAGGCCAGTTCCTGCGACTTCTTGAGCGCCTCGTTGAAGGCTGCGACCATCAAGTCCTGGAGCGTCTCGACATCTTCGGCGTCAATGATGTCCGGGTCGATGGTGATGGACTCGACCTGCTGGTGGCCGGTCATGACGATGGAAACGACGCCGCCACCCACGCTGGCCTCGATCGTCTCGGTCCCAAGCTCTTCCTGGATCTTGGCGAGGCGGGTCTGCATCTGCTGCATCTGCCGCGCCAGATCGCGCGGGTTACCACCCATCATGGCGGTGATCTCCTTGAAGGAAGCTGCACGCGTGTGACCGTAGCATGATACCAGGGCTCTCGGCCGCCCGGCCTGAATAGCCGCCGATCCGAGCAACACGCGGCGCAACACGCAGCGGACGTGACACAAGCCAAACGGTCAGTCGTCGGGGAGGCGTTCGAGCGGGCCGCCGAAGTAGCGCAGCCCGGCCTGAATCACCGGGTCGCTGGTGGGCAAGGGCGGGCCAACCGGCACGGCGGGGGCGGACGAGGGCGGCGCACCCTGCACGACCGGCGGCACGTACGGCGTCTTGTCATCGATGAACCGCACGTCTGCGCCCCGTCCGAGCAGACGGATCAGGTCGCCGCGAATCGCTCGCTTCTTCTCGTCCTTCAAGAGCAGCAGATTGCCGCTGCTCATCTGGACCACCAGGCGCGCGCCCTCGACTCCCACCAGCTCGCTTGCGTGGAAGGTGGCACGGTCAATGAAGTTCGGCCACAGTTCGTCGCGGAGCGAGGGCCAACGCCGCTGCATCTCCGCAAGGTCAAAGAGCAGGGCGTCGGGGTCGGGCGCGTCGGGCGCTTCTGCTGCCGGGCTCGGGGTCGGCGCAGGAGCCTTGCGCGGGGGCGCGGGCGGGGGCGGCGGTGCCGACACGACGACGCGCACCGTCTCGGCCACGTCGTCCTCATCCGTCTCCCAGTGGGCGCGCACGGTGCCGCCACCGACTCCCATGCCCTCCCACTTGTCGCGCGGAGCCTCGCCAACCTGGGCCGGGGCAGCAGCTGGGCTGGACGGAGCCACTGTTGCCGGCGCTGCTGACGCAGCCGTCTGCTGTGGGGGCGTTGAGGCGGCAGCAGGAATAGCTGCTGGCCGCTCGGTTGGGGCGGGAATCGCGGCCGGTGACGTGCCGACCATGTGTGATGGGCGGGCCGTGCCTGCCGCCGCCGGGGAGCCTGACGCTGATGGGTAGGCTGTGGGTGCTTCGCGGACGCCGGACGTGCCGCTGCCGCCGGTCGCACGTGCGGCCGGTGCCGACCGTGACCATGCAGGCGCTGACTCGTGCGACATGTCGTCGTAAGCTGCAAAGTCGTTCGGGTCGGGCCAGTAGTCGTCGTCAGGCCGCGTCGGGGGGCCGGCGTCGGAGGACGGTCCCGGTCGACTGGTTGCCGCCGGTGCTGCTGGCTGGCTCGGCGATGTGGCCGGCCCAGGCCCAAGCGGAGGCCCCGCCGACACCGTGCGCCCATGAGCGACCGGACGACCGTCCGGAGTCGTACTCCCCTCTCCTTCTTGCGGGAGAGGGGGTGAGAGCCGCTCAGGTAGGGTCGGGGATGAGGGCGCGGGCCGCTCGGCCGGGGCCGTCGGGCTTCCTGGACGCGTGGCACGCGCCGGCGTGAAGGCCGGCACCACTCGTTCGTGAGGCTCGCGGCCCGGTCTGGCTGCCCCAACTCCGGCCCCGGCCCGCGCGAACGACCCGCTGTCGCTTTCGGCAGCGGGCACCCCATCAAGCACTACAAGTTCCACTTGCACCAGCAGTTGGGCTGGGTCGCGCAGCCGAGCCAGTGCGTCCCCGAAGCCGCCCACCAGTTGCCGCAGCCGACCTGCGCCCCAGGCTGTCGCCTGCTCCTCCAGCCACGCCAGTTCGTCATCCGGTAGCTCGGCGCGCAACGGCGACACCGCCCCGTAGCGCAACAGCATCAGCGCCCGCAGGTAGGTCAGCGTGTCCGCGAGGTACACCCGCAAGTCGGTGCCGCGTTCCATCGCGTCGTTCAGCGACTCCAACGCTGCGCCGGGCTGGTCGTCCTGGAGCGCCTCAAGGAATGGCCGCACAGCCACCAGCCCGGCCAGCCCCAGCACTTCGCGGGCGCTCTCCGCGTCGATGTGGTTGCCGCAGAAGGTCCGCAACTGGTCCAGCAGGCTGATCGCGTCGCGCATCCCGCCGCGCGCCGCCCGCGCCAGCCAGGACAGCACGGCACCCTCGACCTCAATGCCCTCATCTTCAGCGATCACGGCCAGCCGGTCGCGAATGTTCGCCGCCGTGTGCCGGTGGAAGTCGAAGCGCTGACACCGCGACAAGACTGTCGGCGGCACCTTGTGCGACTCGGTCGTCGCCAGCACCAGGATGGCGTGTGGCGGCGGCTCCTCCAGGGTCTTCAGCAGGGCGTCCCAGGCGGCGGTGGTGAGCTGATGTGCTTCGTCCAGGATGTAGACTCGGTACCGCGCCTCGGCCGGCGAGTAGTTGATCTTCTCGCGCAGGTCGCGCACGTCGTCGATGCCACGGTTCGACGCCGCGTCCATCTCGATCAGGTCGATGGCGCGGCCCTCGTTGGCCGACGTGCAGATGGCGCACTGCTCGCAGGGGCCGCCATCAACCGGCTGCAGGCAGTTGACGGCCTTGAACAGCAGGCGGGCCATGGTCGTCTTGCCGGTTCCACGCGGGCCGGAGAAGAGGTAGGCGTGGGCGATGGTGCCGTTCTTGACGGCGTTCCGAATCGTGCGGACGACGTGCGGCTGCCCCACCACATCGTCGAATCGACGGGGGCGCCAGACGAGGTAGAGCGCACGTCCGCTCATGTCAGCCACGCCCCGATTATAGGGCCGGGGGCGTTCCCGCCTGGGCATCAGTCGCAACACATGCGCGGCAGAACGGGCAGACCTCGCAGCCTGCACCCACAACGACGCCGAGCGCCATGATGGCTGCGTGTCCGGCCCGTGACGCTTGCGTGCTGCACTTCTCGACTGCACATAACAGCCGAATTTGACGGCTTGTTATTCCTCCGAGAGATTCATGGCGTCCGGCGTGACGGCGCTGTGACGCCCGACCTCGTACGATTTGCTCACGTCGTCGCCACGGGGCACGCAGTCGGGTCGAAGTCTGAGGAGACACGGGCGCATGGTGGAGTTCGGGTTTGTCCTGCTCGGCATCGGGTTCTCGGTAGCGGTTGCACAACTGTTTGTCGTGCGTGGGCCACAGCCTTCACTGTGATGGGACTGTGACAGCCGGTGGACTACCCCGCTGGTGGAACTGCGCGCGACTGGCCCTCGACTCGTTCGTGCCTGGAGGTGGGCGATGCTTGATCTAGCTGTGATCGTGCTCGGGCTGACGTGTGCCATTGCATTGCTGCAAGCAGTTGTCGGAGGGAACGCCTGAGATGGCTGAACGGCTGATTCGCAACCATCCCCAGATGGTGAGCCTGTTCCACTCGACGGTGAAGTGCCGAGAGTGCGAGATCTTCATCGGTACCGGCCACGAGGAGCGCGTGCCGCTGCCGTCGCCGGATGGGCTGGGCTACCTCTGCCGCTCATGCTGGGTGTCGGTCAAGCGCCGGTGCCGTGGGTCGGCGTACCTCCCGACGCGTTGGGCCATCGTTTAGTCGCGCGCTACCCTGCTCCGCCGCTTCGGTCGGGCTGCACGGAGCGGCCGCTCAGCGCAGCAGCTCCCGCCGACAATCTTTCGCCGCTCACCCGCCGGCACGCCGCAGTGCCGCGACCACGAGGTCGGGGTGATTGCTACAGATCGAGTCTACGCCCAGGCTGATCAGATGGTCGATCACCCTCGGTTCGGATGTCGCCCTCGGATGCACCGAAAGGCCCGCCGCGTGCGCC
>JBBQBU010000267.1:0-7901 GCA_038318015.1 Chloroflexota bacterium
TAACACCCTCTCCGGCACCCCACCCATGCCCGCTACCACCTAGCTCGGTCGTCCCCCCTCGTCATCCCATGACCCTGCACCACAACCGGTTGTGCTCGTTCTGGGTGCAGCCCACAACCGGCTGTTGCTAGGCAGTTACACGTTCCCTCTGCTTGGCCGTACAATCTCAGTCACGGATTTCCAGCCTGTCCGCTCATGAACCCGCAAGTGGGAAAAGGGCGGGGCGAACCGCTGGTTCGCCCCGACGAGGTTCCAGCCGACCGGTCCTCGCAGGGTCGCACCTGCTATTGCTTGACCGCGCCGAACGTCAGGCCGCTGACGATGTGTCGCTGCATCACCAGCGCCATCGCCAGCACCGGCAGCGTAATCATCGTGGCGGCGGCGGCGAGCGGCCCCCAGTTGAACTGTTCAAAGCTCATCAGGTTGAAGACGGCGACCGGTAGCGTCCGCGTGTTCGGCCCGGCCAGAATCACCGAGAAGTTGAAATTGTTCCAGGAGAAGATGATGCTGAGGATCGCCGTCGCGACCAGCCCCGGCTTCACCAGCGGCACCGCGATGCGCCACAGCACGCCGTAGATCGAACTGCCGTCGATCAGCGCCGCGTCCACCAGTTCGGAAGGCAAGTCCTCGAAGAACCCGATCATCACCCAGACGATGATCGGCAGCCCGACAATCAGGTGGGCCAGGATCAGCGCCGCGTGGGTGTCGATCAGGCCGAACCAGCGGAACGTGATGAACCAGGGCACCAGGAAACTGAGGCCCGGCGTGATCCGCGCCAGCAGAATGCCCATCGCCAGCCCGTTCTGCTTCCACCGCGCGATGGCGAACGCTGCTGGTACCCCCAGCAGCAGTCCGATGGCCGTGCAGCCGAGAGCCACGATGGTGCTGTTCAGCACGTACTTGAAGAACGGGTTCGACGGATTGCTGAAGACGTAGCGGTAGCCGTCAAGCGTCGGGTTGCGCGGAATAAAGATCGGTGGCGAGGCCGTCGCCTCCACGTTGGTGCGGAACGAGACGGACACCATCCAGAAGAAGACGAAGACCATCGGCACCATCAGCACGATCATCAGCACCGAATAGGCCGTGCCCTCCCAGTGCTTGCGGATCAGATCCACGTTGCCCTCCTGATCCGCACTGCCAGCACCGAGATGCCCAGGATGATCGCGAAGAAGATGACGACCATCGACGAGGCCATGCCCATGTGGAAGTACGAGAACGCCGTGTTGAACAGGTAAATGTTGATGGTGTCCGACGCGCCGCCGGGGCCGCCCTGCGTCATCACAAAGATGATGTCGAACGTCTTGAGCGAGTCGATCATGCGGAACAGGGCGGCGGTGACGATGGTCGGGCGGAGCAGCGGCAACGTGATGTGCCACAGCATTTGCGCCGAACTGGCCCCGTCGATCATGGCGGCCTCATACGGCTCGCCGGGCAGCGCGGCCAGCCCCGCCAGCACGATCAACATGATGAGCGGCGTCCACTGCCAGGTGTCCACGATCACCAGCGCGGGGATCACCGTGCTGGACGCGTACGTCCAGGTCCACGGCGGCAGCCCGATCACCGTCAGGAAGTAGTTCAGGACCCCGAGCGTCGGGTGGAACATCATCACGAAGATCATGGCGATGGCGACTGGCGTGGCGACCATCGGCAAGATCGCCAGGGTCCGCAGGATGCCGCGCCCCCAGAACTGCCGGTTAAACAGCAGCGCCAGCGTGACACCCAGGAACGTCTGGACCGTCACGCCAAGCGCCGTGAAGTAAAACGTGACGACGATCGAGTTCTTGAAGCGCGTGTCCGTCGTGAACAGGGTGATGTAGTTGTCGAGGAACACGAACTGCGGGGATGCGTTGCTCGCCAGCGACCAATCCTGAAAACTCATGTAGAGCGTGTAGATGAGCGGAAACGCCAACATCAGTGCGACGGTGGCGACGGCCGGGAACGGCAGGACGGTGGCCGCGCGCCGCTCGAACCATGCGGACAGCCCGCGCGTGCTGGCGTCCTGGGTTTGCTGATCGATATGTGCTCTGGCTACCGAGGGTTCAGCCATCGTGACCTCGCCCATGAGATCAGGAGAGTAGGACGACACCGGGCCGGACATCGTCGTTGACGCCCGGCCCGATATCGCGCGCTACTTCTCCTTATCGACAATCGCCTGGAAGGCTTCGTTCGCCTTCTTGATGATGTCCTTCGAGTTGCCGCCCTCAATGGCCCCCTGGAACAAGGCACCAACCGTGTCGCGGTACTCCGAGACAGCCGCGATGGACGGCAGCCCCGGCGACCCGATCTTGTTGCCCTGGATGAAGGCGTCCACCCAGTCCTGCGGCATCTTCTGGGCGGCCTTGACCTTCGGATCGTCCCAGGTGGACAGGCGCGCCACGCCGACGCCGGCGATTTGCGAGGTGATGCCCATCGTCTTGCCGGTCGCCCACTGGGAGAAGAGGAAGGCCGGTTCGGGCTTCTTGCTCTTCGCGCTGACCGCGAAGCCCGGCGTGTAGGTCGGCGGGATCTGGCCGCCCGGTCCCTTCGGCACCAGGACGTACCCGACCTTGCCCTTGACCTTCGATTTCGTCTCGTCTTCGTACTGGGTAAAGAAGTTGATGCCATCTTCCATAAAGGCAACCTGCCCCTGGAGGAACGCAGCGGTCACTTCGGACCAGTTGAAGTTGACCACACCTGGCACGCCGTACTCGCGGTTCATGCGGGCGTACCAATCAAGCGACTGCTCGCCGGCCGGCGTGTCGAGCATCGTCTTGCCGTTCTCGATGTATTTGCCGCCGAAATTGAAGAACTGGCACGGCCACTGGGTCATGTTGGCGTTCTTCAGGCCGCGCGCGCACCAGCCGTAGACGCCGCCCGACGGGTTGTGAAGCGCCTTGATGGCAGCCTCAAGCTCGGTGTGGTCGGTCGGCAGTTTGATGCCCTTTGCTTCCAGCAAGTCCTTGCGGTACGCCATGATGCTGACATCGACGAACGACGGGATGCCGACGATCTTGCCGTCCGCCAGCGTGACTTCCTTCTTGCCCGGCTCCGGCACGTCGTTCCAGTCCCATTCGGGGCTGAGCAGCTTCTTGTTGGCGATCATCTCGTTGAGCGGCAGGAACCAGCCGCTCTTGGAGAACTGCACCTTCTCGACGTGATAACTGGCGTTGAAGGCGTCGAGGTTGCCGCCGCCACCCGCGAACTCCACCACCAGCTTCTGACGGCCCTGAATCTCCGGCAGATCCTCGAAGTTGACAGTGATGCCGGTCAGCTTCGTGAACTCGGGGATGTTCGCCTCAATGACGGTGTTGTGTGGGTGCTTGTTGAACTGGACGTTGATCGACTGGCCCTTGAACTGCATCCAGTCAAAGGCAGCGTCGGTCGGCTTCGCGGGGTCAACCTTCGCCGGGGCAGCCTGGGCGGCCGGCGCGGTCGTAGCGGCGGGTGCAGCCGCAGGCGCTGCCGGAGCGGCAGCAGCGGGCTTGGCCGGTTCGGCGGGCTTGGCCGGGGCAGCAGTCGGCACGGCGGGTGTGGCCTGCCCACAGGCGGCCAGGAGCCCGGCGGTCATCAGTCCCAGACTGAGGCCGAGATAACGACGACGGGTGAACCTCGTGGCGGCATGCATGGTTGCGGACCTCCGTCATTGGAGCGCCAGTTGCGATTGGTGTCATGCAGTGGTGCATTCCGTAGCACCGACACCTGGGCGGACGCGTGACCATACCAGTCTGCACGCGCTGATACCAAGTATGCGACCACACTATCATGGCAGCAGCGTCACCATACCGTGAGGACACTGATTGTGACCCGATAAGCGCGTTCATATCCCGTGCCGGGATCAACCAACCACCAGACATGGTGATCGGCCGGCCTGCGATGGCTTCGTAACCGGTGGGCCACCCTCGGGCCGGTATACTGTGCTCGTGGGCAGCGTTGCCGGACATCGGAGCATCCGTTCGTCGGGATCGGCAGGCTGGCAGACGGTCGGGCCGTTCGCAACAGGAGCCGCATTGCGTATCGCGGTCGTCGTCTTCCCAGGTACCAACTGCGACCAGGAAACCCGCTACGTGCTGGGTGATGTTCTGGGCCAAGAGGCCGAACCCGTCTGGCACGCCGAAACTGACCTTGCCCGTTTCGACGCCATCGTGTTGCCGGGTGGCTTCTCATACGGTGACCACCTTCGGGCGGGTGCCATCGCCCGTTTCTCGCCGGTCATGCGGACGGTTGCCGAGTTGGCTCGCCGCGACCGGATCGTCATCGGCATCTGCAACGGCTTCCAGGTCATGTGCGAAGCCGGCTTGCTGCCGGGCGCGCTCCTCCCGAACGCCGGCGGCACGTTCGCCAGCCGCTGGGTCCACTGTCGCGTGGACGAGGCTGGCTCGGCGTTGACACGCGGCGTCGAGGTCGGGACGGTGCTGCGGCTGCCGATTGCCCACGGCGAAGGCCGCTATGTGGCCCTGCCGGAGACGCTTGATGCGCTGGAGCGCGGCGGGCAGATCGTGTTCCGCTACAGCGAGGCCGACGGCAGCGTCACCGACCGCGCCAACCCGAACGGCTCGGCCTGGAACATTGCTGGCATCCGCAACGAGGGCGGGAACGTCGTCGGGCTGATGCCGCACCCCGAGCGTGCTGCCGAGCCTGAGCTACCCTCCCACGACGGCCTGCCGCTCTTGCGGGCGCTGATCGGCGCGCCCGGTCAACAGACATTACCGTCATCACCGCTCGCGGTGGCCGCCACGTCGAGGACGGCCCCCCGATGACATCCCTCGAGCGCCAGTTGGTTCAATCGCCAACGTCTGACCTGACCGACGCCGAGTACACCAGCATCGTCGAGAGCCTGGGCCGCACCCCGAACCATGTCGAAGTGGGCATCCTGTCCGCGATGTGGAGCGAGCACTGCGGCTACAAGAACTCACGGCCGTTGCTGCGCCGCCTGCCGACGACCGGGCCGCGCGTGGTGCAGGGGCCGGGCGAGAACGCCGGGGCGGTGGACATCGGCGGCGGGTTGCTGGCCGTGTTGAAGATGGAGTCGCACAACCACCCCAGCGCGGTCGAGCCGTTCCAGGGGGCGGCAACAGGCGTCGGCGGCATCCTGCGCGACATCTTCACGATGGGCGCGCGGCCAATCGCCATGCTCGACTCGCTGCGCTTCGGCCCGCCCGACGAGGGGCGCAACCGGTACCTGATGAACGGGGTAGTCGCCGGCGTCGGGCACTACGGCAACTGCATCGGCGTGCCGACCGTCGGCGGCGAGGTCTACTTTGACCCAAGCTTCTCCGAGAATCCGCTGGTCAACGCCATGTGCGTCGGCATCGTGGAGCTCGAGCGGCTGACGCTGGCGAAGGCAGGCGACCCCGGCGACGTGGTGCTGATCGTCGGCGCCCCGACCGGCCGCGACGGCATCCACGGCGCGACCTTCGCCTCGGCGGAGCTTGCGGACGACCGCGAGGCCAGCCGCCCGAACGTGCAGGTGGGCAACCCGTTCCTCGAAAAGCTGCTGCTTGAGGCGTGCCTCGCGCTGCTCCCGAAGGGCGTCATCCGCGCCATGCAAGACCTGGGGGCGGCCGGGCTAACCAGTTCAAGTGTGGAGGTCGCGGCGCGCGGCGCGCGCGGCATGCGCCTGGACGTGGGCAAGGTCAGCCGCCGCGAGACCGGCATGACGCCGTACGAGATGATGCTGTCCGAGAGCCAGGAGCGGATGCTGATCGTGGTGCCGCCGGCCGCCGTGGCCGAGGTCGAAGAGCATTTCGCACACTGGGAGCTGCACTCTGATCTGGCCGGCGAGATCACGGACGACGGCGACTTCGCGGTGCTGGACAACGGCGTCGAGGTCGCCCGGCTGCCGATCCCGCTGCTGACCGACGAGGTGCCGACCTACACCCGCGAGGGCCAGCCGCGCCCCACGCCGGCCATGCCCGCGCTGCCGCCCGAGCCGGCCGACCTGAATGCCGTGCTGCTCCGACTGCTGGCCTCGGTGAACGTCCGCAGCCGGCGGCCGATCTTCCAGACCTACGACCACACCGTCCGCGCCGACACGGTGGTTGAGCCGAGCCTGGGCGCGGGCGTGGTCCGCATCCGGGGCACGACGAAGGCGCTGGCAATGACGACCGACTGCAATCCGCGCTACGTCTACGCCAATCCGCGCCTCGGTGCCGCCATCGCGGTGGCCGAGGCGGCGCGCAACCTCGCCTGCCGGGGTGCGGAGCCGGTCGCCGTGACCGACTGCCTGAACTTCGGCAACCCGGAGAAGCCCGAAGTCTACTGGGAGTTGTCGGAGGCCATTGACGGGCTGGGTGAAGCCTGCCGCGCGCTGGATGTGCCGATCATTTCGGGAAACGTCAGCCTCTACAACGAGAGCAACGGCGTGGCAGTGAAGCCGTCGCCGATCATTGGGATGGTCGGGCTGATCGAGGACCGTTCGAAGATTCCGGCCAGCGGGTTCCAGCAAGAGAGTGACGCCGTGTTTCTGGTTGGGCCGGCCAGCGCCGAGCTTGGCTGCTCGGAGTACCTTGCCCTCGCGCTTTGTCGGACTGAAGACCTGGGGCCACCACCGTCGCTGGACCTGGACGCCGAGCGCGCCGCTCAACTGTTCGTCCGTGAGGCCGCCCGTGCGGGACTGTTGCGCTCGGCGCACGACTGCTCAGAGGGCGGGCTTGCCGTCGCGCTGGCTGAGTCGTGCATCGGCGGCGGGCTGGGATTCCAGGCTGCTGACGGCCTGGCTGGCGCGCTCCTTGCTGCATCGACCTCATCTGACGCCATCCCACGTGCGGACGCCGCGCTGTTTGGCGAGAGCCAGTCCCGCTTCATCGTCTCGTGCCGCCCAGAGGACGCCGACGACCTCGTGACCCGCGCCTCGGAGAAGGCCGTGCCGTTGCTCCGCCTCGGGATCTGCACCGGGGATCGCCTCGTACTTGCCGACGCGCTTTCGCTCTCGCTCATGGAGATGGACCATGCCTGGAACACCCCCTTCTGAGCAGGTGGCACTTGCTGTGCAACGCGCGAGATTAGGGATGGTATCGCCGCCGTTATGCGCATGTAGCCATGTCGAGACACCCACGCACCTTTTTGTGCCTCATGATTGCGGTAACGTCATTCGCGTAGCCGCAATCGTGGACGGACAGGTTGGCGAAGCAGGCAAAGCGACTCAGTCAGACAGAAAAACGGCGTCGGCGAGATGCCAGAATTCAGGCTGCGAAACAGAACGTTCAGGTAAACATCACGTTGCCGGTGAGCGTGACCCACTCGGCAGCGGTGACTCAGCTGCAGCAAGCCTCATCTGTGCAGCGCATGACGGCTCCGCTAAGAGGGTCTGGCGACAGTCGCACAACATCCATCTTGAACAACATCCTGAGCAACAATCTTCAAATAATTTCGCTCATCGTCATCTCTGGATTGGTGATCGTCATGGGCGGCTATTTTGTCGCCCCATCTAGCAAGCCGGATTCACCGGTGGTGACGCCAACAATGGCAGCCATATCGGGAAGCCTACCCACTCCTGAACCGTCCGCAACTATCCTAGGTAGCCCGCGACCCGAATGCCTTCCAATCAAGGGGCAGCCATACATTGAGGTCAAGTTTCGAATCAGCAATCTGTCCGCAGGCATGACACCGTGGCTGTTCGGGCGGAGTAGTGGCAATCCCAAATTCTATCCGTCGGAAGATCCAACAGCCTACACTGGTGGCGAGTACACGGCCTTGGTTTACGTCGGACCGGCAGAGCGCTACAGCGTACATATTTTCCTCCTGAACAGCACGGACAAGCAGGACGTGTCGAGGTACATCGCAGCACGAAAGCAAGATGAACAGTGGAGTCTCGGACTACAGTTACCCAGTGAAGCACGGGGTCTCCTAGACCGGGACAGTATCCAAGGATGCTCAGCACTTGGGCGAACTCCGTCGCCGCAAACACAGCCTCTTGTAGCGAG
>JBBQBU010000268.1:0-7894 GCA_038318015.1 Chloroflexota bacterium
CCGCCACAATTCCCGAACGGCGTTCGCGCGCATTGCCACCCCTCCCCAACTCGACCACACGCGACACCCACAACCGTGCCATTAGTGGCCGGGTCAGGGTAGCACGGGCGTCGGTACCCACGCCGCCAGATGCAGGCGGCATGACGGGAGCGCGACCGACCCACACGAACGGCGTCGCCGCGCTCACCGGCGGGGACCACAAGGGGTTAGCCGCGCGCGGTACCGATATCCGCTGACCATCCCATCGTGATGGTGAATGCGCTCTCTTCCATCGCTTCCACATCGTGCGGCAAGCCCGCCTCAAGGATCACCAGTTCACCCGCCTGCAGGTTCACCGACTCGCCCGATACGTGCAGCAGAATGTGCCCGGTTAGCGCCTGGACGACGGCAGTCCCTGGTGCCTGATGCTCTTTCAAGATCGCACCCGACTTCATCGTCACCAGGACGACACGGAGGTCTCCCTCCTTCGCGAACGTCCTGGCGTTGCGATCACCCTGCTGCCAGGCCGGCTCTCCGCGAAGCGTCTCTGCCTCCTGGTGCAAGCGTAAAATTGTCACGGGGGCGCTCACGCGGTGAACGCCACGTTGGTCGGTTCCAGTCGTCTGGCCGGTCGGTCGGTCGCGTGTAGTCTGGTGTTCTTGCATAAGATCCTCCCTGGCAGCGTGCAGCGCCGCGCTGCACGCTCGCAAGTCATCGCCGCACGAGCCGTGCCATCGCGCGTCTTGCCGCAGGCACGCATAGCGACGAATCAGGGAGATACCTGTTCTCAGGCCGGGCCATCGGGCTCCCGTCCGCTTGCGGGTGACAGGCGGACGGGAGCCGACGCAGGAGGCCGCACATCAACCATCAGGACAGCCAGCCAGAACAGCCGGGGACCACCCTCAGACGGCTACAGCCGCCGCGTCGGCCGTCGTGAACGGGGCCTTGCGCTGGTGCCACAACGTCGCCTGCTCGTAGGCGTGGGCCGCCCCAAGCACCAACGCATCCTCGAAGGCCCGCCCGATGAACTGCAGGCTGATCGGCAGTTGCTCCGACGTGAAGCCGGCCGGCACCACGACCGCCGGCAGCCCCGTCGAGTTCATCAGCGCCGTCATCCGTACCATCGCCATCATGAACGGCACGTCCACCTGCTCGCCGGTGCGGTAGTCCTTCAGCATCAGCGTCGTATCGGTCAGCGGCTTCGACGGCGTCACGCAGCCCGGCGTCGCCAACAAGTCTACCTCGGTGAACGCCGCCGCGAACCGCTCCTTCAGCAGCCGGCGCGCCCGATTGGCCCGCGCTAGGTCGCGCCCCGGAATGAAGTAGTTTGCCAGCAGACGGCGACGCAGCTCGTCGCCGTACAGTTCGGCGCTGCTCCGCAAGTACGGGTCATGAAACGCCAGCCCCTCGGCCGTCAGCGCCATGCGCGCCTGCAACAGCATGTCCAGGTCGGGGATCGTTACCGGGACAACCGTCGCGCCGAGGTCGATCAGCACGTCGATGGCCACGCGCACCCCGGCCTCAACCTCCGGGTCGAGCAGGTCGAAGAAGAAGGTGGTCGGGACGCCAATCTTCACGCCGGTCAGGTCGGTCCGCAGCGCCGCGCGGTACGACGGCACCGGGCGGTCGGCAGACGTCGGATCGAGCGGATCGTAGCCGGCCATCGTCTCCAAAGTCAGCGCGACATCCGCCACCGACCGCCCGAACGGCCCGATATGGTCCACCGTCGCGTTGCCGCTGGCGAGCAGCCCGCGCGTGCTGGCTCGACCATGTGTCTGCTTCAGGCCCACCGTGCCCGTCACCGCCGCCGGTATCCGCACCGAGCCGCCGGCGTCCGTGCCCAATGAGAGCGGCACCTGCCGCGCGGCCACCGTCACGCCAGAGCCGCCGCTGCTGCCGCCAGCGTCGTGGTTCGGTCCCCAGGGGTTCCGCATGTTGCCGTAGTGGACATTCTGCGAGCGGGCGCTGGCCGCCATCTCCGACATATTGGTCTTGCCGACGATGATCGCCCCCGCCGCCCGCAGCCGCCGCACGACCTCGGCGTCCTCGGGCGTCAGGTTGTCGGCCATGACCTTCGAGCCGGCCGTGGTCTTCGTGCCGGCCACCGCGATGTTGTCCTTGACGGCAATCGGCACGCCGTGCAACGGCCCGCGATACCCGCCAGCCATGATCTCAGCTTCGGCGGCCCGGGCTGCCGCCAGGGCCTCGTCGTCCAGCCGGAGGATGTAGGCGTTCAGGAACGGCTCGGTCGCGTCCAGCTTCGCCTGCACAGCGCGCACCACCTCGACCGGCGAGACGGCCCGGCTGCCCAGTTGCTCGGCAAGCTCCAACGCGGTCAGATCGCACAGGTCGGTCATGGTGGCATCTCTCCGTATGCGGGGTTCTGGGTTCTGGGTTTCGGGGGGGGGGGGGCGCGGTGACGGCGCGATGCGTGTTGTCGGACAGCGTGTTCCGTGGCGTAGGGCCATCGCACCGTCCTGTCCGACAGACCTCAACGAACACTGTCATCCCGAGCTAGCGTAGCGCAGCGAAGGATCTAACGTCCCGTCGCGTTCGTGGAACTGAGAGGCTAGATTCTTTCACCCCACCATAGGGCCCCTCCGCTGCGCGGGATCCCCACGGCGCTATGCTCCGCTTGCTCAGAATGACAAACTGTGGGTGGAACGCATCGGCACCGGTCGCCACGCGCCTGCTTGCTCAGTGCGTGTCGAAGACTGCCTGGTACTGGTCGAGCGTCGCCTTGATGGCCGCCAGTTCGGCCGGCGTCGGATTGCTCGGGTCGGCAGCCGGCGGCAGTGCCCCGAACTTCATCATGGCGGCCATCAGCAGCAAACGCGCCTTGTTCGCCGTCATGTTCAAACCGGAAATGTACAGGTACGGCGGATTGCGCGGCACCATGCCCTCGGCGTTGCCGCGCCCCACCTTCACCAGCGGCATCCCCGAACACAGGCCGCGCATCAGCGCCGCCTCGATGGCGTTCGTCAGGCTGCCGAACGGCGCGCTGCCCTCAGCGACGAAGCCAGCCAGCGGGCAGTCGCGCAGATTCTTGTCGATGCGCGCCAGCACGTCCACTTCCGTCTCGGCGCTGATGACGCTGCTGTCCGGCTGGTAGCGGCCCGTCTTGAGAAACGTGACCGACGGGATGGCGCTCGGCAGCAGATCGCCGCTGGCGTCTTTGATTTTGACCGGGACGACCTCGATCTTGCCGCCGCCGCTGTACACGCCGTTCACCGTCTCAGGCAGTTGCGAGATCCGCACCTTCGACTTAAAAGTGTGCAGCCGCGCCGGCCGATAGGTCAGCACCGGTGGCCCCGGCTGCCCAATCGAGCCAACAACGCCGCCATGCCCGCCGGTGACCGTGTAGCCGCCGGGCCGGGCGTCGCCCTTGTGGACGTCCCGCGCCGAGAAGATCAGTTCGTCCACGATCAGGACGCCGCCGACCGTGTCCTTGCCGGCGTCGTCCAGTGCAATGCCGGACAGGATGTAGTCCACCGAGTCCACGATGTTCCGGTCGCCGTCGTTCGACAGCGCGCCGTGCGGGCGCTGCGACGAGTTGCCGCAGATCGGCACAGTCGTGTCGATCAGTAGGTTGAGCCAGTAGGTCGTCTCGTCAACGGACGGGCTGCCCTCCAGCCAGATGGCCCCCTGGTACTGGCCCGTCGCCAGCGCATTCTTGACGACGTTCGCCAGCGTGGCGGCCACCCCGCGCGGCGGCTCCTGGCGCAGGTGCACCGGCCGGTACGCCCAGAAGTGGTCGTTCATGGTCTCGGGCGCGATGTCGCCGTCGCCCTCGTCAGTGCGGCTGGCGGCCGGTAGCCCCTGCTTGTAACCGGCCGAGGGCGCGGCCCGAAAGAACGCGTAGCTGGCCTTGCTGGCAAGGATCGACGCTTTGCCGTTCTCGTCCAGGCCGATCCGATCGATCTCCTCGAAGATGCGCGAGGCGTCAGGAAAGAACGTCTGGCGGCACTGCTCGGCCGGGGCGAACGGGAAAGCGCATTCGGACTCCCAGGCCGAGCCGTCCTGTTGGCGCGCCATATACGGCAGCCAGTAGAGCCCGTCCTCGGGGGAGAGCACGACCTCGTAGACCGGGCGGTCGCTGGCGCTCGTGCGCTCCGCCGAGAAGACGCCCGCTGCGTTCAGGTAGCCATCCGGCTGGCCGTACAGCGACGCCGCGTCGGCCTCTAGCGGATGCGCCGAGAACTGCTCGACGTAGACCGTGACCGATGCCGCGAGCCGCTGGGGCCGCAGCGCGTCGAAGGGGACCGAGCTGCCGTCCGCAGTGGTCAATGGTGGCAGGCCGTACTTCTGGCGGGCCTTGTTCGAGGTCACAAGCGGCTCGGAGTTCTGCACCGTTGCCGTGGGGCCGGAGAACACCGCGATGGACGGTTTGGTCATGCTGTAGCACGCTCCACGCACCAGATGTGCCGCTCGTGTTCGGCTGCGTCGCGCCGCGCGCGGCCGGGAACGAACGAGCAGACGGCGGATTGTCAGACGGGCGCATACGAAACCCTCACGTGCTGCTCGTTATAGGCAGGCCGTCGCGGCGGTGAACCTGTCGCGGCGCACAGAGCGCACTGCAGCTCACTTGGCGCATCTGCACAACCGACCAGTCTGCCGCCCGCCGCGACGTCAGCCCGGCCGCGCTCGCCCCAGCGTCATCCCCACTGGTGAGATTTTCGAGTGGCTGCTGCCAGGAGGGCTACTTGGGTGCCGGTCAGGGCAGCGTCATGCAGGACTGGCGCGAGCCTCCGGCCGCACCGGCCAAGCCGGTTTGTGCGAAACAGCCAACTGCGTCCAGGCATTGCTGTGCTGCACGCCGAGTGAATGCCTGAATCTCGCCCCCTACAGTGACCCACACGTTCACGGCGACGGTCGCACGGGACGCGGGGACAGATGCCCCGGCGCGGTCGTCACACGCAGTCGAGGAGGTGACGGGCACTCACGCAGCGAGGTCGCACCGATCACAGACGACGGTGATTGAGACTCTCTTCGACAGACGGGCCGCCACGAGCCTGGAGATAGGCCAACGTATGCCTGGCGACAGGCGACGGTCATGGTTTCGATACGGAGGAAGCGTTGAAAGTGATCTCTCGATCGGGCCCGCTCACGCGGGCGCTGTTCGCCCTGACCCTTCTAGTGGTCGCGTGTGCGCCCCAGGCACCAGCGGCCAAGCCGGCCGACACCAAGCCGGCAGCAGGGGCCACCACCGCACCGGCGGCCGCCAAGCCCGCTGAATCGAAGCCGGCCAGCAACATCGCCATGGGCGCGGCGCTGGCTGGTGACGAGGCCGCCGCCAAAGACCGCAGCGGTTCCGGCGGCACCCTGACTATCGCCATGTCGGCCGGCAACGTCCCGTACCCAAACACCCCGCCCAACGAAGGCTTCGAGGGTCGCCGCTTCGTCGGCTACCAGATCTACGACGGCATCCTGAACTTCAATCTCGATCAGGCGGAGTCGGTGCCGGTGCCCAGCCCGGGCCTCGCCGAGAGCTGGAAGATCGAGGAAGACAAGCTGACCTGGACGTTCAAGCTGCGTCCGAACGTCAAGTTCCACGACGGTACTGCCGTTGACGTGGACGCGATCATGTTCAACCTGGACCGCATGCTGAAGAAGGAAGGGTTCGAGTTCTACGACCCTGATGTTTCGCTGCTAAACCGGTCCAACCTGATCTCCGTGGACACCTACAAGAAGGTGGACGAAAACACCTTCCAAATCAAGACGAAGTATCCGTTCTCGATCATGCCGTACGAGATGTGCTTCATCACGATCGCCAGCCCGGCCCAGATCAAGAAGGTTGGCAACAAGGACTACATCAAGACGCCCATCGGCTCGGGGCCGTTCAAGGTCACGAAGTACGTAGACGGCCAGGTGTTGGAGCTTGAGCCGAACGCCGAGTACTGGGGCGGCAAGCCGAAGCTCGACAAGCTGATCCTGCGGCCGATGCCAGACCCGGCCACGCGGCTCGCGGCGCTCCAGTCGGGCGAAGTCCAGTGGGCGGAAGTGCCGCCGCCAGACTCGGTGGCCCAGCTCCGGTCGAGCGGCTTCAACGTGCTGCTGAAGCAGTACCCGCACACCATCCTGATCTTCCTGAACCTGAACGACCCGCCGTTCAACAACCCGAAGGTCCGGCAGGCGCTCCAGTACGCCATCGACCGCGACAAGATGTGCACTGATCTGTTGAACGGCCTGTGCGTCCCGTCCTATCAGTACTGGTACGAGGGGCACCCCTGGTTCAACACCGGCGTCGGTAAGAAGTACGCCTACGATCCGGCGAAGGCGAAGGCGCTCTTGGCCGAAGCTGGCTTCCCGAACGGCGTGTCCATTGACGTGACGTACCCCACGGGCGGCTCGGGCAACATGTGGCCGCAGCCGATGATGGAGTTGCTCCAGGCCAACTTCAAGGCCGTGGGCATCGACATGAAGATCACGCCACTGGAGTGGAACAACATCCTGACGCTGTACCGCGCCAGCTTCAACAGCCCGGACACGCGCAAGTACAACGGCATGTTCTTCTCGGTGGCGTCGCTGGCCCCGACCTCGATCACCAACTTCATGCAGTCGCGCATCCCCCCCGCAGGCTGCTGCAATGCCGCCGCGTACAACTCGCCGGACTTCGAGAAGCTGGCCCAGGCTGGCACGGAGGAGTTCGATAAGGCGAAGCAGGACGCCCTGTTCAACCAGGCGATGGGCGTCGAAGCTGAGGAGTCGCCCACGCTGTTCGTGGTCCACGACCTGAACTTGCGGGTGCTGTCGCCGAAGGTGCGCGGCTTTGTGATGGCGCAGTCGTGGTTCGCAGACCTCAAAAACGTGTGGGTGAGCAAGTAGCCTATGCTCGCGTTTATTGCTCGGCGCATCGCGATGGTCCCGCTGGCGCTGATCGGCGTCTCCGTCGTGATCTTCATCCTGCTCCAGGTGCTACCAGGAGACCCGCTCGCGGGTCTCCTGGCTCCCGATTCCACGCCCGCCGACCGTGAGGAGTTGTCCAAGCGGATGGGCCTGTCCGAGCCGCTGCCGGTGCAGTACGTCCTCTGGTTCGGGAACGTGCTGCAAGGCGATCTCGGCTGGTCGTTCTCACGCCGCCGCCCCATCAACGAGTTGATCGGCACGGCCTTCAGCAACACATTGATCCTGGCCGCCGCCGCCGCCCTGATCGGCCTGACGGTCGGCATCACGCTCGGGTTGGTGTCGGCGCTCCTGCGGGGCCGCGCGGCGGACAAGGTGATCTCGATCATCGCCATGCTCGGGTTGAGCGTGCCGAACTACTGGTTCGCCATCCTGCTCATCATCCTGTTCTCGGCCACGCTGCAACTCTTACCCGCTGCCGGCATGTACGGCCCTGACGGCGACTTCATCGACCTGGTGAAACACCTCATCATGCCGGCCATCGCGACATCGGCCGTCACCGTCGGTTTGACCGCCCGGACCACGCGCGCCAGCATCATGGAGACGTACGGCGAGGACTTCGTGCTGCTGCTCCAGGCGAAGGGCCTGACCGGGCCGCAGATTCTGCTGCACGTCCTCAAGAACGCGGCCCCGCCGATCATGACGGTGGCTGGCTTGCAGATCGGCTTCCTGCTGGGCGGCACCGTGCTGGTGGAGACTATTTTCTCCTGGCCGGGCCTCGGGCAGCTGATCTTCCAGGCCATTTCGTCGCGCGACTTGCGGCTAATCCAGGCCGCCGTGCTGGTCATCGCCGTCACGTTCGTGACGATCAACCTGCTGATCGATGTGCTGCAAGTGCTCGTCAATCCGCGTCTGCGCCACGCGGTCTAGGACCAATACCAGTAAGTTAAGGCCCGCTAACCAAGAAGCGGCCCGTCGGATGAGATCGTCCTCGCGCACTGACTAGGAAGAGTGTGCTGGAAACGTCGTGGCCGAAAGTGCCGTGTGAGCACGGATTCGACCCTGGATTGAC
>JBBQBU010000269.1:0-7880 GCA_038318015.1 Chloroflexota bacterium
CGTGAGCGCGGGAACCTCATGCTCGCTGACGAGCTGCTCCGTCTTGAACCCCGCGACGGCCCCCACGTGGGCGGCCCACCCCCCGCTGGCGCCGCGCGTCCCGAGCCGCGCCAGCAGGTTGCGGAGCGCGAAATCAATCGGCAAGGACGTGCCGTTCTCCAGGTGCAGAGCGTAGCGGCTCGTCTTGCCCGTGCGGTGCTCCGTCAGCCGGACCGGGCCGCTGACGCGCACCATCGAGCGGGCCGTGCGCGCGCTGCGGAGCAGGCTGGCGCGCGCCACCGGCGGCCCGCCCCACAAGAAGAAGGCCACGATCGCGAGCGCGAAGGCGAACGGCAGCAGGCTGCTGGCAATGGTGAACAACACCAGCGCCAGCGGCAGCCCGATTTGCAGCACCACCCGCGCCTGCGCCGACGTATACGCCGTCTGCAAGGCTGCTTGTGCTTCGGCTGGCAGCGGCAACGCCTGCCGGCGACCACGCCCATCCGGCACCCATGAGGCATCGGCTACCTCGACCGGGCCGCCTTCCGCTGCGGCGCGTATCAGGGGGCGGTCGCCGGGTTCCCCCTCGTACTCCGGGTGGCGCAGCAGCACCGTGCCGTCAGCACCGCGCACGGCAAACAGTAGGCGGCTCGTGGAGAGGTAGGTAGCACTGACGGCCGGCAACGGCTGCTCCACGATGCGAGACGCGGCGGGCACGACGCCGATGCCTGGCACGTTGACGGTTGTAGGCGCTGCGTCGCGCTCGTGGCCCGCCGGCATGCCGCAAGCCCGCAGCAACTGCTCGTAGGCGTCGCGGCGCAGGGTCAGCACCATGCCGTTGGCCAGCACCAGCTCGAACGTCTCGCCAAACGGGTCCAGCAGGCGGCGGCGCGCCACGGCCGGCCCCGTCACCTCGACGGCATCCGGATCGGCCCGCTCCGACGCCGTGAGCTTCGCAACGAGTCGTGGTAGCCACTGGAGGGCCAGCAGCGCCGCGATGAGGAGGGACGCCGGCCAGGTTTGGCGCAGCAGCACCAGCACCACCGCCAGCGCCACAACCAGCACCACGCCGGTCGGGAACGGCCCGGTCTTGCCGTCCTTGCTGATGGCCGACAGTCCACGCTCGACGGCCGGGAAGGCGCTGGCGATCCAGGTCAGGCCGTCAGTGAGCAGGTCGCGTCGCTCGAGCCGCGCCAGGCAGGCCAGCATGGCGGCGGTCGGCTCGCTGCTCGTGACCCTGTACTCCCGCCCAGCCCCGACCTCAACGTCCGTGGTGTGCAGGACAGCCGGCGGCATAGTCGGACGATGAGTCGGCGGCTGAACGCGCGCCGGCGACACCGAGGGCGGGGCCGTTGCCGGCCGGGCCGCAGGCTCGGGTGGGGCGGCTGACGACGGCAGCGTGGATGATCTGCCCCAGGTGAGCGGACGGGCGGGCGGCACGGCCGGTGACTCTGGCGGCGGGGCTGGCGACTCCGGCGTCGCTGACAGCGCAGGCGATTCTGGCTGCGCCGTTAGCGTCGACGCCGCCGGTGCCACCGGCGGCGTGGAAGTACCGTCGGGCGGCAGCACGGGCGATGGTGCCGGCGGCGGCACGGCGGGCGACTCCGGCGGCGTGGGAGCACCGGGCGGGGCGGGCGGCGCGCTGCGCGACGGCGATAGCCAGGAAGGGAGGGCTGACGATGGCGGCGGCGACTGGCTGGCTGGCCCGTGCGCCGCATCTATCGGTTCGGGCGTTTCGGGCGTTTCGGGCGTTTCGGGCGTTTCGGGCGGTCGAGCAACGGCCTGGGCTGCCGCCGGGGCGGTCTTCGTCACGGCGGCGGAGGCCCCAGTGGCCAGCGCCTCGGCCAGCGCGCCGGCGAACGCGACACAGGTCGGGAAGCGCTGGGCCGGGTCCGCTGCCGTCTGGCGGTTGAGCGCCTGCATGACGGCCCGTCCGGCCACCCCGGCAGCGTTTTCGCTAACAGCGCCTACGGCTGATGCCTGCTCGAACAGCAGGCCGGCCAGGATGCCCAGGGCGTAGCCGTCTGCTGAGGCTACCGCGAACCGGCCGGCCTGTTGCTCCGGCGCGACGAAGCGCGCGTCTAGCTGCCCGTCAACCACGGCCCGCAGCCTGGCCTCGTCGATGGCGGCCATCAGGCCGATGCCGAGCAGGCTACCGCTCCCGTCAGTCCCCACCAGCACCGTCCCCGGCGACAGCGCCCCATGCGGCAGGCGACGGGCGTGCGCGGCGTCCAGTCCCTTGGCCAACCGGCGCACCAGCGCGACGGCCTGTCCCCGATCGAGCGGCGGGTCATCGGCAAGCAACTGCCTCAGCGTCCGGCCACCAGCCGGCCGCTCAATGACGAGGTACGGCGCGCCGGCGTGTTCGCCAACCTCGATGGTCCGCGCGAGGGCCGGGTGGCGCAGACCGGACGCCCGCGCGACCTCCAGCCGCAACAAGCCGCGCAAGCGATGGTCGCGGCCGAGCGGCTCGGTCAGCAGCAGCACGGCCAGCGCCTCGCTGCGGGCGGTGTGCGTTGCCGCGACCAGCTCTCCGAACGGCAACGTACCCAGCGTGTCGGTCAGCCGATACGGGCCGACGTTGCGGTCCATGCGCGATCCTCCGAGGCGGCACGAGCCAGGCTGAGAACACTCGCGCGCCCCTCCGATGGTAGCCGGTCGCCGCCCGTCCGCGCCGGATACGGGGGACGAACGTCGCGCGAGACTCGCGCACCCGCCGACTGAGGACCGGGCTGTCAGGACGGCGGCGGCGCTCGACGGCACGTAAGGTGCAGGAGTACACTCAGACCAGCCATGACAAGCTCTGACCCTGCTAGTACGATTCCCCCTGCCTGCGCCGCTCCCATTGCGGAGATTGCCGCCGGCCGCACCTGACGCCGCGCATCGCTCGCGGCATGCGGGCGCGTCCCTCCGGCACCCTCCATTCTGGGAGGGTGTTGTTGTGTATTGACACTCGGAGGTGCCGCCTATGGAGACGTTCACGCCACGTGGCGCGACGAACCCCGACGTTCGGGCGGTACTGCGTGCGTCGTTATCGAACGGGCACACGCCGGACCTCGCCGCGCTGCATGCTGCGCCTCGTGAAGAGTTGGCGCAAGCCCTCGCTGAACTGAGTCCGCTGGAATTGGGGCGGCTGGTCACGCGCCTGGGCGACGAAGCCCTTGCCGACATCGTGGCGGAGCTTGACCCGTTTGACGCCGCCCGGCTGATTGGGAAGCTGGGGCGGGCGCAGGCGGCCGATGTCCTCGAAGAGATGGACCCCGACGACGCCGCCGACGTGATGGGTGAGTTGCACCCGCGCGACGCCGAGGCCATCTTTCATGAGATGGAGCACGAGGAGGCGCAGGATGTCCGCGACCTCCTGACCTACCCGCCCGAGAGCGCCGCCGGCATCATGACGACGGACTTCGTGGCCGTCGCGCCGTACCTCACCGCCGACGAAGCACTCGCACAACTTGGGCGCGTCGCGGAAGAGGCCGAGACGATCTACTACGTCTACGTGACCGCCCCCGACACCGGCCGACTGCTCGGCGTGCTGTCGTTGCGGAGCTTGGTGCTGTCGCCGCGCTGGAAGCTGGTGTCGCAGCTGATGTACACCGACACCACTCGCGTGCGGGCCGACGCGGACCAGGAAACGGCCGCCCGCCTCCTCGACAAGCACAACTATCTTGCGCTACCCGTCGTAGACGACCAGGACCGGCTGCTCGGGATCATCACGGCGGACGACGCGGCCGACGTGCTGCTGGAAGAGGCGGGCGAGGACATCGAGCGCCTCGGCGGCTCGCAGCCGCTGGAAGAGCCGTACCTGCGGGCCAGCATCCTGCACCTGTTCCGCAAGCGGGTCTTGTGGCTGCTGGTGCTGTTCATCGGTGGCGCGTTCACCGGCTCGGTGCTGAACAATTTCCAAGACATCTTGAGCGAAAAAGTATCGCTGACGTTCTTCATCCCGCTGCTGATCGGCATGGGGGGGAACGTCGGATCGCAGACGGTGACGACGCTGGTCCGTGCGATGGGCGTCGGCGAAGTCCACTTCCGCGACATGTTCAAGGTGTTCTGGCGCGAGGCCAGCGTCGGGCTGCTGCTCGGGCTGGTGATGGGTGCTGTGACCTACTCGCGGGCCTGGATCCTGGGCGTCGGCCTGGAGATCGGGCCGGTGGTGGCCGTCACGGCGGTGTTCATCGTCGTCTGGGCCGCGATGGTCGCGGCTGTCTTGCCACTGATCCTGCACCGCATCAAGATCGACCCGGCCGTCGTCTCCGCGCCGTTCATCAGCACCCTGGTGGACGGGACGGGGCTGTTTATGTATTGCACTATCGCCCAGTTCATGCTGGGGCTGTCGTAGCGCGGCTGACGCGGGCGCGGCGTTGGCCACTGCGACGCGCGTCAGGCGGGGCCGGTCGCCGCCAGCCGGGCCTCGGCGCGGTCGCTCCAGCCCATGCGGTCCCCGAGCCACTCGTGGACGGCGGCGCGGTCAGCGTCCGCGATGTTACCGTCCTGCACGGCCACGTCTAGCAGCGTGTCGATGTCGCACAGCGCCTCGAAGGTCAGGCCGCGCGCCGCGAAGGTCGCCCGTGCGCCGGCCACGTCGTAGGTGAAGATGGCGACGCACCAGGAGACGACCGCCTGACGGGCCGTCAGCGCGTCCGCAAACTCAATGACCGACTTCCCCGTCGTCACGAGATCTTCGATGATGATGAGCCGGGCTCCGGGCGTCAGGCTCCCGTGGAGCGCGCCGGGATGGCCGGCCGCGTCGTCCTGCTGGCTCAGATCGACGTAGAGCAGCGGCATGCGGAGGCGCTGGGCGATGCGCGCGGCGTGGGGCAGCCCCGCCGTCGCGGCACCGGCCAGGGCGTCCAGTCCGTGCGCCTGCGCGATGGCGGCAACGGCGCTGCTGAACCCGTCGATGACGACATCCCAGGCGGCGGGGTGCGAGATTAGCAGGCGGTTGTCGGTGTAGATCGGGCTGAGGATGCCGGAGGTGTAACGGTACGGCTGGGCCGCGTTGACGGTGACGGCACCGATGTCGAGCAGCGCGCGAGCGACGCGCACTTTCAGGTGTTGGCGCTCATCGGCGCTCGTAGGGGCAGCGGCCCGCTCGGCGCTGGTCAAGGCGATCAGGTCAAGGTGTGCGGGCTTCAGTGCGGCTGCCAGGGCCACGGAGTCGGTCACCTGCACGGCTGCCACCACGCCGGCCACCGCGCCGTGCCGCTCGACGATCTCAGCCGCCTCACGAACGGTTGCCGCATCGTCCACGGCGTCGAACAGGAGCAGTCCGGCGCTGCCGGCCGGTAGGACGCCCTCGACCTGGCGCTGCTTGCCGTGCGCCTTCGCCTTCAGGCGCAGGTACGCCAGCGGCAGTCCGAGTGCCGTCGCCACCAGCGTTGCCATCGGGATGGACTCGGTGTTCGGGCTGACCAGGGTACTCCCCTCGGTCACGTACGGTCGCAGCCGCTCGGCCAGCACCGACGCGATGGCATCAGCGTGTGCGGGGTCGGCCAGGACGCGCGCGGCGTCGTTCGTGGTCAAGGTGGTTGCCCCTCCGTCGATATGCTCGGGCCGCGCACGATTGTACGCCCTGGCGGCCGGCGAAGCCCTCACCATCCGACCCGCCCCGGGGGGTGAGGGCTTCGCCGGTAGCGCCGGGGCGCGAGGGCTTCGCCGGCAAGGTCGGGGGTGAAGGCCAGCCCCGGCAGGACCAGACGGTGACGGCCGTCCCCCGGCTAGCGGACCCGCAGCGTCCCGAGCCGCACCTCGTCGCCGCCGCTGCCTGCGCCGGCCGTCACCGGGGCCAGCGTGCGCGCCTTCGAATCGTACAGCCCGACGCCGATGGTGTAGTCGCCCGGCGGCGTCTTCGGCGGGATCGGCAGGCCAGACGAGCGGAACACCCAGCGCCCCGGTGCCCAGGTTGTCGTGCCGCCGCTGCCGCCGCTCAACGACCGCTCCGTCTGATCGACAATCTGGCCCGACCCGTCGCGCAGGAACGTCACCTGCCGCCAGTCCAGCGGGATCGGTCCGACAGCCTCCCACTCGACCGTCAGGCCGACCGTGCCGCCCGCGCGCACCGACGGCTGCTCCAGCGCGTAGCTGCGCACGCCGATCTGGTTCGCCAGCACCCCGTCAACCGTGACGGCGTCCGGAATTGCTGCGCGCACCGTCCCTCGGGCAGCCGCGAGGTCAGCGTCGGCCGGCAGGTACAGTGCGCGGTCCTTCCGATTCGACCGCTCGTCGATCTTCACCACGACGAACTGCTCGTCGGCCCAGTCGGCGAATTTCTTGATCTGGCGGAGGTTGTCGCTGGCGAGCAGCATCAGCCGGACATCGTAGGCTTCGGCGTGCGACACCACGTCTGCGCCTGAGAGCGCCCCCGACCGAATCCGGAAGTACGACGTATCGACCAGCCAGGGCGGCATCATCCGGTCGTTCAGGAAGGCAAGGTACGGGTCGTCTACCAGGATGAAATCGTGCGGTGCCGTCAGCCCCTGGATCAACTGCGACTCCTGGCGGTACGGCGGCTCCGCGCCGAGGTCGCCCACCGTCATCGCCTGCTGGTCCCGCGCCACAATGGTCGGGGCGGCGGCGAGGTAGACCAGGACGCCGACGCCAGCGAGGCCGGCCGTCGCCCATCGCACAACGCGAACCGCCCCAGTCCGACCGGCAGCACCGCTCCTGGCCCCAGGTGAGGCATTGCGCGCAAACTCCCGCCACAGCGCTCCCAGGCCAGCCCCAGCCAGCAGGGCGGTCGGCGGCACCTGCAGCGCCGCGTGCTTGATGCCCAGTGGCGAGTACACCAGCAGCAGCACGATGGAGAGTACGCCCCAGGTCAGCAGCGGCAGGCCCGCACGCGGTTGCATCACGCTCAGGATCAGGCCGCCGAGCAGCGCCAGCGCGAAGAACGCCGGCTGATCCCACTGCAATTCGCCCCACAGCATGTCCCAGTTGTCGGCCAACGACCAGCCCTCGGCGCTCCGCGAGCCGACCCGGTAGCGGATCATCTGGTCGTACAACTCGGCCGGGCCAACCCAGGCGACGATGACGACGAGCAGGCCGCCGGCCACCGCCGCATACAGCAGCACGTCGCGCACCAGCGTACGCCAGTGTGCACCGACACGCATCTCCCCCTCTCCCGCTTGCGGGAGAGGGGGCAGGGGGGTGAGGGGTCTTCGTCGTAGCATCAGCGCCAGCCCGACGGCCGGCACTACCGCCACCACCATCGGCTTGATCGCCAGCGCCAGCGCCAGCGCAACCGCCGAAGCCACCAGCCAGCGCCGCCGGCCGTCTCGCTGATAGGCCAGCGCCGCACCCAGCGCGACGATAGCCGGCAAGATCGCCGGGATTTCGACGTAGGCCAGCCGCGAGTTCTTGAGGAAGGTCGGGCTGGCGATCAGCAGCAGGGCGGCCAGCCAGCCGCCAGCGCGCCCCCCGACGAGCCGCGCCGTCCAGTAGACACCCAGGATCGCCAGCAGCGACCAGATCACGACCGCCAGCCGCGCGCCAGCCAGTGTCTCTCCCATGAGGACGTAGAACGGGTAGAAGATATCCAGCGAGAGCGGCCCCTGCGAGGCGAACACGTCCTTGACGGGCCGGAAGCCGGCCGCCATCAGCAGCAGTTGCTCGGCGCGGATACCCTCGTCGCCCTTGCCGCTGTAGCTGCCGATGTTCGCAAGGCGCATCGGCAGCGCCACCGCCACGATCAGCAGCGGCGCGAGGATGTCGGTCCACCGTGCGATGCGGGCGGCGGCGGCAACGCTCTGGAGCCGGCCCCAACCGCCACGAGCCGCATGGTCAGCGGCGGCGGCAGCCGACGAGTCACAGGGCAGGTTGCGCGCGTGCGATGTGCTCACGACGCCGGAGTATACGGCGTCGGGTGGTGGCTACTCCCCCTCTCCCGCTTGCGGGAAGAG
>JBBQBU010000270.1:0-7878 GCA_038318015.1 Chloroflexota bacterium
CGGAGCGCCCGCGCCACCCAGACCCGCCGGTGACACTCGGTTGGGTCTTCCTCGGCGCACAGCAGCGCGATGACATAGTCGGTCGCGCCGCGCAGAAGCCGCTCGATACCCGCCTGGAACGCGGGATTTGCCGCCACCTGCTCATACGCCGCCAGCCGCTCCGGCAGGGAAACAATCTTTCCAAGTTGTCGTCCACCAAGCTCCTCCCCCATGAAGAGGTAGCGTAGGCGGGCGTGCGTTATGGTCGGTTCCAGCGTTTCGCGGTTGAATTGCGAGGCAAAGCGCGAATACGGCGCGGACCGCACATCGACCAGCACCTGTATTCCGTGCAGGGTGAGCAACTCCAGCAGGCGCGCGGTCGTGTGGTTCGAGTGGCCGACCGTGAACAGCCGGGGCAGTGGCTGGATGGCAAGCAGCCCATCCTCCACGGGGAAGGATGGGCCGCTGTCACTGGTCATGGGTTCTCGGTCCTGAATATCAGACCTGGCGGGCCGCCGGCGACGCCGAAGGTGCCCGCCCGCCGCCGGTTGCATGCGCGGCACCCGGGCTGTGCTTGCCCGCCCGCATGCCGACCCCGTGCCGCGACTCTTCGAGCACGGTTTCCAGCGTGTGCATGTGGATACGCAGGCCGTCCGCCGACACTTTCTCGCCGGCCGCGTCCTGCGCGATAAGCTGCCGAATGTCGTTGAGGGCAGCCCGCTGGCAGATCGACGATAGGTCCGCGCCGCTCATGCCCTCCGAGCGCGCCGCCAGCAGTTCCAGGTCCACGTCGTCGGCCAGCGGCATCTTGCGCGTCTGCGCCTCCAGGATCTCGCGCCGGGCGGCCTCGTCCGGCATCTCAAGCTCCAGCACGTAGGCGAAGCGGCGCGGCGACAGCAGGGCCGGGTCCACCAGGTCCGGGCGATTGGTGGCCCCCAGCACCGTGACCTCGCTGTACTCGTCTAGCGTGTCAAGCTCGGTCAGCAACTGGCTGACCACGCGGTCAACTGCCCCCCCGGCCATGTCGCCGCCGCGCACCGGCGCGATGGAGTCCAGGTCGTCGAAGAACAGCAGGCATGGTGCCGCCTGCCGCGCCCGCGCAAACACCTGATGCACCGTCTTCTCCGACTCGCCGAGCCACTTCGAGAGCAGCGACGAGGCGTCCGCGGTGATCAGGCTGAGGCCGGTCGAGGTGGCGATGGCCCGCGCCAGCAGGCTCTTGCCGGTGCCGCTCGGGCCGGTCAGCAGGACGCCGCGCGGCGGGTGGATGCCCGCCGCCGTGAAGAGGTCCGGTCGCCGGCGCGGCAACTCGATGGCCCCCTCCAGCAGTTCGCGGACACCTTGCAGCCCGCCAACGTCCTCCCACGGCACGTTCGGCTTCTCGACCAGCACTTCGCGGGTGGCCGTCGGCTCAATCGCCTTCAGTGCCGCGTAGAAGTGCCGCGACTGAATCTTCGCGGTCTCGGCCAGCCGCTCCAGGTCCACGGCCTCCATGCCGGCCTCGTCCAGCAGGTCGCGCAGGGCCAACATGCCGGCTTCCTTGCACAACACTTCCAGGTCAGCGCCAACGAACCCGTGGGTGATCTCCGCCAGGCGTTCCAGGTCGATGTCGTCGGCCATCGGGAAGCCGCGACTGTGAATCTGGAGAATCTGTAGCCGCCCGGTCGGGCTAGGCGCGTTGACGGCAATCTCGCGGTCGAAGCGGCCTGGGCGACGCAACGCAGGATCGACCATGTCCGGCATGTTCGTCGCGCCGATGACGGTCACTTGCCCGCGCGAGACGAGGCCATCCATCAGCGTCAGGAGCTGCGCCACCACGCGCTTCTCGACATCGCCCACGACGTTCGCTCGCTTCGGCGCAATGGCGTCGATCTCGTCAAGGAACACGATGGCCGGCGCTTCGCGCTGTGCCTGCTCGAACACTTCACGCAGGCGGCCCTCAGACTCGCCCACGTACTTCTGCATGATCTCGGGGCCGTTGACGTGGATGAACGTCGCCTGCACCTCGGTGGCAACCGCCCGCGCGATGAGCGTCTTGCCAGTGCCCGGCGGGCCGTACAGCAGCACGCCGCGCGGCGGCTCGATGCGCATGCGGCTGAACAACTGCGGGTACTTCATCGGCAGTTCGATGAGTTCACGGACGCGGCCAAGCTCGCGGTCCAGCCCGCCGATATCCTCGTACCGCACGTTCGACGGCCCGACCTTCGAGCGCGAGGCTGGTGGGACGCGCGTGCGGATGATCGTTTCGAGGCGCACCATTACCGGGCCGGACGGCCCGCTCTCGACAATCTGGAACGAGCGGTCGCCGCGTGCCAGTGCCGTCACCGTCACCTTGTCGCCCGGTGTCACCACGCGCCCGGCCAGGTACATGCGCGTCGCCAGAATCTCTTCGTCGGAGAGGGCCGCCGCGTCAGGGGCCGACAGGGTGACACTGTGGGCGTCGGATGCACCGCCGACGCGCACCTTCACGCGCTCGTCAATGCTGACCTGGGCGTTGTCGCGCAAGGTGCCGTCGATGCGGATTGTGTGGCGGCCGGGCACACCCTCGGGCGACCGTTCGACGCGGATGGTCGTTCGACGCTTGCCCGTCAGGTGGATCAGGTCACCGGGCTTCAGGCCCAGCGCGTCGAATGAAGCCTGGTCCAGGCGGGCGATGCCGCGATGGATGTCGAAGGGGAACGCTTCGGCGACGCGCAGGTAGACTTCGCGTGCTGTTTCGCCGTTCTTCCCCGCGCCGTTCGCTCCGTTGCTCGGGACCACGCCCCGCACCTGCTCAACCCCACCCTGCGTCTCGTCAGCCATCCGACTCTGATCCTCCAGTGCGACGCCGAAGTGTACCGTAGTCGGGTGGGAACAGTTGACACGCGCGCTTTCGGCGGGTGTCGTCCGGTATCGTGACAGGCCCGGCGCACCGTCGCGGCGTGAACTCCCTGAGAGGGACCGGACGCGGGTGGCGCTACCGGTTGCGCTCCGGCCGCTGTAGCAGCGCCTCGTCGAAGGTGACGCCGAAGCCGGGCGCGGTCGGGGCCGCAACCGTGCCATTGACGATGGCCGGGGCACCCTGCACCCACGTCACCCAGGGCCGGCCGCCCTCGGCAAGCGGCCGATCCGCCAGTGCCAGGATGGCGTGCAGCCCCCACACTTCGCTGCCCCGGTGCGGCACGACCCAGATGCCGTTCGCCTGACCCAACGCGAACACCTCGCGCATGACGGTCATGCCGCCGACCCAGCAAGCGTCCGGCTGCCAGACGCTGAGTGCACGCGACGACAGCAGCGACTCGTAGCCCCAGCGCGTGTACTCGTGCTCGCCGCCAGCGATGGGGATGCTGGTCTGTTCGCCGAGGAGGCGGTGCCCGTCCAGGTCGTCAGCCAGCAACGGCTCTTCCAGCCAGCCGATGTCGTACTGCTCGATGGCTCGCGCCACTTGGGCGCTGGAGTCGCGGTCCCAGCGCGCGCCGGCATCGACGTACAGGGGGATGTCAGGCCCGACCTCTTCTCGGCCGGCCCGCACGAGATCCACCACGGCCTGCGGGTCGCCGTTGACGGCCGGCAGGTGCAACTTGACGTGGCGAAAGCCGTCCCGCACGGCATTGCCAACAGTCGGCCCGAGCGACGCATACGCCGGCACCTGCTCGTGACGTAGGCCGCCGAGCAGGCCGTAGACGGGCTGGCCTTCCTGCTTGCCCAACACGTCCCAGATGGCAAGGTCGATGCCGGACAGCGCCATTACGGGGATGCCCTTGCGCCCGAAGTGGTGGGTCGCCCGGTACATCTTCTCCCAGATGGCCGTGACGTCGCGCGGGTCTTGGCCGACGATCACCTGGCGCAACACGGCGTCGATGACGTGGATGCCGGCCGCGCCGCCACCGCCCACACCGAATCCGCGCTGGCCGTCGTCCGTCTCCACGACGACCAGGATCTGCGCCATCGACGTGCGCCAATCCTGCGGCTCGTTCGTGCCCTTCGGGATGACCGCCCAGACATCGGTGATGCGCGCCACGTCAGTCGCTCCCCCCGCTACTCAGTCGATCTCGACTTTGCTGACGCTCCGGCGCGGCGCTGGGCCGGCCTCCTGGCGCGCGATCGCCGCGTCGAGGACACTGCGGACCACCAGGAGCGCTTCCTTGCGGGCGTTGCGGGCATGCTGCTTGCCCTCGGGCGACAGGAGCCAGTCGGGCAGGAGGTCGCTCAGGCCGGTGATAGTGCGGCCTCGGTGGTGCCCGTCCTCTGGACCGCTGTTCTGAGAGGCGTGGTCCCGATCATGCTCTGACATCGTGCTGCTCCGAATGGGCGGCCTCGTCATGGTTGTGACGGGCCGGTAGATTCAGCGTCCACAGAATTGCAGTATACGTCGTTGTGCGGCGCGCTCCGGTGCGTTTTGGCGAATCGGACGGACGGTGGCAGCGGCGCGCAAGCGCGGGAGGTACACGATGGCGGATCGTCCAGCGGTGCATCAGCACGCGGCATCCATACCGGCAGCCTGGATCGAGGCGTACCAGTCGCTGCGGACGGGTCTGCTCGGCCACGTCACGGATGACGGCTTCGTAGACGAGAAGATCCGGTCGATGGTGCCGGGCGGGCGTGTGGTCGGGACGGCGCTCACGGTGCGCCTGCCGGATGGTGACCTGGAGTGCATCGTGCCAGCGGTGGACATGCTCCAGCCGGGCGACGTGCTGGTGATCGACCACGGAGGGCGCGAGTCCCTGGCCTGCTGGGGCGAGCTAACCTCGCTGGCGGCGAAGGCGCGCGGCTGCGTTGGCGTCATCGTGGACGGCGCAGTCACGAACATTGCCGAGATCCGCGAACACGGCCTGCCGACGTTCGCGCGGGCTGTTGCGGCGCTGGGCGGGCGGCGCAGCGGCGAAGGCGGCGGCGTGAACGTGCCGATTCAGTGCGGGGGCGTCGCCGTCCACCCCGGCGACCTTGTCATTGCCGACGACGACGGGGTCGTGGTGATCCCGCCACCGCGCCTGGCTGACGTGGAGACGCCGGCGCGGGCCGCCCTGGAGCGGACGGTGCTGGCCCGCACCTGGATCGAGCGCGGCGGCTCGCTGGGCGAGATCAGCGGCCTGGAAGCCCCCGAGGTGGCCGCATTGCTCCATCAGCGCGGCCGACCCGCAAGCTAGAAGCTCTGGTCTGTCGATTCCTGCTGCTGCCGGCGGCCTCCAACCGTCGCTTCCCGCTGCTGCCGTGCGACTCCCCCTCTCCCGCTTGCGGGAGAGGGGGTCGGGGGGTGAGGGCCAGCACGCGTCAGGCGAAGACGAAGACGCCCTTGCCTGTCGTCTGGGTATCGAACAGCGTGTAGGCCGCCTCTGCGTCTTCCAGCTTGAAGCGGTGCGTCAGCAGCTTCGAGAGCGGCACCTTGCGGTCCACCACGAAGCGGGCGCACTCCGTCTGCCCCTGCGGGTTGAAGGTCCAGGAGCCGTACAGCGTGATCTGGCGATGGATGATGTCCGGCGTTGGGTTCAGGTGGACCTCGCCGCCCTCGCCCACGAAGCAGGCGCGGCCCCAGTTTTGGGTGCTGCGGACCGTGTTCGCGCGGGCCGTCGCGTTGCCGCTGCAGTCGAGCGTAGCTTCCGCGCCCTCCCCGTGGGTCAAGTCCTTGATGGCCTGAACCGGGTCACCCGCACTGGCGTCCACGACTTGGTCGGCCCCGAACTCCTTCGCCAACTGAAGGCGCTCCTGCCCCACGTCCACCGCAATGACCCGCGCGCCCATAGCCTTCGCCAGCATCGTGCCGCTCAAGCCGACCGGCCCCTGGCCGTAGATCGCCAGCGTGTCGCGCCCTGAGACGTTCAGCCGCTTGAGGGCCATGTACGCCGTGCCTGTGCCACACGAGATCGACGCACCTTCCTCAAACGTCAGGTCGTCCAGCAGCGGCACCATCATGTACGGCCGGACCTTCATGAACGGCGCGTGCCCGCCGTCGTACATGCCGCCGTACACCTTCGCCTCGGTAGGGCACATCTGGTAGTAGCCCCTCATGCACATCTTGCAGCGCTCGCATCCGCTGTAGTGGTAGATCATCACGCGCTGGCCGATGGGGGCCTCCTGCTCGGAGACACCAGCGCCGCGCGCCACCACCACACCGCACGGCTCATGGCCGGCTACATTCGGCGCTCGCTGTGCCCTGACTTCCTTTGACGCGCGGTACCCCGAGAGGTCGCTGCCGCACATCCCGGACGCCTTGATGGCGATGAGCACCTCGCGCGGCCCCGGTTCCGGATTGGGGAAGTCGCGTAATTCGAGCGTCCGCTCGCCTGGAAAGTACACGCCCTTCATTGGATCGGCCCTCCCACGTGGTTCGAGTGTGTGCCGTGGCCGCATGGTGCCAGCCCCACGGCAGCACCCGCATGGTAGTCCGGTCCCCGCGCATGATGTCGGCAGTCCCAGCGTCGTCGGTGCAACTGCGCTCCGCCTGTGGCCCCGTCCGATGGTTGATGTTGGCGATGCAGCAAGGGGCGCGCCGGGGTATCCTGCTGACCGATGAGTCGCGGTCGGTCGCCTCAAGGCACCGAGGGGGGAGCTGAAGACGATGGCGTTCTTCGAACTGCGCCAGTACCGGATGCGCCCGGGCCAGCGTGACGCCTGGGTCACGCTGATGGAAGAAGAGATCGTGCCGTTCCAGACCTCGAAGGGCATGGTGATCTGCGCCATGTTCTGCGGGGAGGAGGACAAGGACCTGTACGTCTGGATTCGCCGCTTCGAGAGCGAGTCCGAGCGCGAACGGCTCTATGAGGCGGTGTATCAGACGGATGTCTGGAAGAACGACATTGGCCCGCGCGTCGGCGAACTGATCGACCGCGAGCAGATCAAGGTCATCCGACTGGAAGCGACGCCGCACTCGGTCATTCGGTAGCGCGAGCATGGCGCGCAAGCCTGGGTTCTCCCTGGTGGCCGCTCGTACGGACGCGTTGAGGCGCGCCGCCTCCGCGCGTTCGGCGTTCGTTGGCGTGACTTGGCCTGCGCGTCGTGTAGGCCGTAGACTACCTGCTCACACCTGCAACTGACGAAGGATGGCTATGAGGCGCGCGCTGATTACCGGCATCACGGGCCAGGATGGCCGTCATCTCTCCGAGACCCTGCTTGAAAAGGGCTACGAGGTCTACGGTCTCATCCGTGGGCAGCACAACCCGAAGCGAGCGTTGATCGAGCGGGAATTGCCGAGCGTTCGTCTGCTGGACGGCGACCTGACTGATCAAGTCTCGCTCATCACCGCATTGCAGAAGGCGCAGCCGGATGAGGTCTACAACCTCGGCGCGATGAGTTTTGTCGCGCTCTCCTGGAACCAGCCGGAACTGACGGGCAACGTCACCGGGCTTGGTGCCTTGCGGATGCTCGAAGCGATCCGCAACGTGCAGGGCAGCAACGCCAGTGCGGCGTCAGCACCCGGCATCCGCTTCTACCAGGCGTCCAGCAGCGAGATGTTCGGGGCGTCAGAGGAAGTGCCGCAGAGCGAGACGACGCGCTTTCACCCGCGCAGCCCCTACGGCGTCGCAAAGGTGTTTGCGCACCACATCACCATCAACTACCGCGAGAGCTACGGCATGTTCGCGTGCAGTGGCATCCTGTTCAATCACGAGGGGCCACGGCGCGGGCCGGAGTTCGTCACGCGCAAGATCTCGCGGGCGGTGGCGCGCATCAAGTTGGGCCTGCAAGCTAAGCTGACGCTCGGCAACCTCGACTCGAAGCGCGACTGGGGCTACGCCGGCGACTACGTCAAGGCGATGTGGCTGATGCTTCAGCAGGACAAGCCGGACGACTTCGTGATCGGCACCGGCGAGTGTCACAGCGTCGGCGATTTCGCAGAGGCCGCGTTCAAGCACGTAGGCTTGAACTGGCAGGACTACGTCACGCTCGATGCGTCGCTGCTGCGGCCCGCCGAAGTGGACATCCTCC
>JBBQBU010000271.1:0-7854 GCA_038318015.1 Chloroflexota bacterium
GCGATGCTCACTCACTTTCCAGAAGGTTTTCTGAAGATCTATAGTTCCGACTCTGCCGTCGGGTATGCTGGCGAGACGAGGTGATTTCGAGTTGACAGCGGGCGCAGGCGTCCCGTACACTCGCGTGCAAGCACAATTTCATAGAGAACGCGAAGACGGGGACCAGTACGGTTGTCGTGTTGCTCAGAGAGCCGGGAGTAGGTGTGAACCCGGTGCAACAGCCACCCAGAACTCACCCCTGAGCGGCTGACGCGAACGGCATGCTGGCCCCCCACAACGGGCCGCAAGCACAGCCAAGTAGCTGACGACGGATTGGCGCACGATACTGCGCTACGAGTGGATGCGCCGCAAGGCAGCGTCAACCAGGGTGGTACCGCGAGAAGCTCTCGTCCCTGTCGGGCGAGGGTTTTTTTATGCTCTCGACCGAGGTGCCCCCAGGTTAGCCCAGCACGAGGACGTGCTGCGGTGGCTGTATGTCGCGCGCATCAAGCCGGGTGGTACCGCGAGTGGCCCTCGTCCCGTGCAGGTGAGGGCCATATTGCGTGGGTGCTGGTTGCTGGGTTTCAGGTGTTGAGGGACGACGACCGTCCTGCACCGCCTCCCCAGAGCCGAGAACCCGACAGACCACCACCCAGGGGAGACGCAGGATGCGCTTGAACGGGTCGCAGATCCTGAGCCGATGCCTTCGCGAAGAGGGTGTCGAAGTCATTTTCGGCATTCCCGGCGGCACCATCATGCCGCTGTACGACGAGATGCATAAACACCCCATGCGCCACGTGCTCGTCAGGCACGAGCAGGCCGCCGCGCACATGGCAGATGGCTACTCGCGCGTCAAGCGCGACGTCGGCGTCTGCATGGGCACGTCCGGCCCCGGCGCAACCAACCTCGTCACGGGCATTCTGAACGCGCACATGGACTCTGCCCCGCTGGTGGCGATCACCGTCAACGTGCCGAGCAACATGATCGGGTCGGACGCGTTCCAGGAGGCGGACATCTCGGGGATCACCATTCCCGTGACCAAGCAGAACTACTTTGTCCGTAGCACCCGTGATCTGGCGAAGGTCATCAAGGAAGCGTTCTACATCGCGCGGAACGGACGGCCCGGCCCGGTCCACGTGGACATCCCGAAGGACGTGCTGCTGAACGAAGTCGAGTACGTGGAGCCGCCGGCGGTCGATCTGCGCGGCTTCCAGCCGACGCTGGAAGGTAGCCCGGTCCAGATTCGGAAGGCCGCCCGGCTGATCGAGAAGGCCAAGCGCCCGGTCATACTGGCAGGGCAGGGCGTCCTGATCTCGCGGGCGTCCCAGGAGCTGCTGGAGTTCGCCGAGAAGACCAACATCCCCGTGGTGCACACACTGCTCGGGCTGTCTGGCTTCCCCGCCTCACACCGGCTGTACAACGGCTGGCCGGGCATGCACGGCTACGTCTACTCGTCGTACTCGGTTGACCAGTCAGACCTCATCATCGGCATCGGCAACCGCTTCGACGACCGCTTCTGCGGCAAGTTCTCCGGGTTCGCCCCGAAGGCGAAAATCATCCACATCGACATCGACCCGGCCGAGATCGGCAAGAATGTCCGCGTGGACGTGCCGATTGTGGGCGATGTCAAGCGCGTGCTGACCAAGCTGACGCCCGAGATCGGCGAGTGCGATAGCCACGACGAGTGGCTCGCGCAGATTGCCGCGTGGCAGAAGCAGTATCCGCCGAAGCAGTACCCCGACGACACGCCCGAGCTGTACACACCCCAGGTCATCCAGGCGCTGTACCGCCTCACCGAAGGCAAGGCGCTGGTGGTGGCTGACGTGGGCCAGCACCAGATGTTCGCCGCCCAGCACTACCGCTTTGACGACCCGGACATGTGGCAGACCTCCGGCGGCCTCGGCACGATGGGCTTCGCGCTACCGGCCGCCATCGGCGCGCAGGTTGCCCGCCCCGATAAGGAAGTGTGGGCCATCGCTGGCGACGGCTGCTTCCAGATGAACCTGCAAGAGCTGGCCGTGCTGACCCAGGACCGCATCCCCGTCAAGATCGCCGTCATCAACAACGGCTACCTCGGCATGGTGCGCCAGTGGCAGGAGATGTTCTGGGGAGGCAACTACCAGCACGTTGACCTGTCTGGTACGCCGGACTACGTGAAGCTGGCCGACGCCTACGGCATCCCAGCCTGGCGCGTGGGCAAGCCCGGCGACATTGAGGCTGCCGTGCAGGCGGCGCGCGCGCACCCCGGCCCGGCCCTCATCGAGTTCCAGGTGGCCCGCGAAGAGAACGTCTTCCCGATGGTGCCGTCTGGTGCCACGCTGGCAGAAGTGATTCCTGACGTGCCGTACGTGCCCGCCGCCATCGCGACGCCGATCCCGGTCGCAGCGCCGGCCGCCGCGTCGCCCACTCCCGTCCATGCTCAGGGAGGCGCCCGATGAAGCACACCCTCGTCGCCACGATGGAGGATGGCCCGGCCGTTCTGAACCGCGTCGTCTCGCTGTTTCGGCAGCGCGGCTTCGCCATCGACTCGCTGACCATCGGCAAGACGCACGAGCCGCACGTGATGCGCCTGACGATGGTGGTTGACGGCTCGAAGACGGCCGTCGAACAGGTGGTCAAGCAACTCTACAAGGTCATCGAAGTCCGGAAGGTCTCCGACCTGACCGAGGACCAGACCGTCGAGCGTGAGCTTGCCCTCATCAAAGTCACGTCCAAGTCGGCGGCGCTGCGCTCCGAGATCCTCCAGATGGTGGACGTGTACCGCGCGCGCGTCGTGGACATCGCCACCAGTTCGCTCACCATTGAAGTGACCGGCCCGGCCGACAAGATCGACTCGATGGTGTCGATGATGCGACCGTACGGCATCAAAGAGATGGTGCGGACGGGCCTCGTGGCGATGGCGCGCGGCGTCACGTCAGGCCAGGAGAAGGGCCGCGAAGCGCTGCGGCTCCGCGAAGTATCCTAAGCGGGTTTTGGGTCATAGGTGATGGGTCATTGGGGAGATCGTCATGCGTGCTGCACACATGAGAACGAATAACCCCTATAACCCATGACCCAAAACCTATGACCAACTAGTGGAGGGGACTGTTTTGCCAAAGGTGTTTTACGAGTCAGATGCCGATCTGACGGTGCTTCAGACCAAGAAGATTGCCGTCATCGGCTACGGCAGCCAGGGCCACGCGCACGCGCTCAACCTGAAGGAGAGCGGCTGCGACGTGATCGTCGGGCTCTATGAGGGGTCGAAGTCGGCCGAGAAGGCGAAGGCCGACGGCCTCACTGTGATGAACACGGCGGATGCCGCGAAGGCCGCCGACATCATCATGATTCTGGCCCCCGACGAAAGCCAGAAGACCATCTTCGAGAACGACATCAAGCCGAATCTGAATGACGGCGACACCGTGATGGTGGCGCACGGCTTCAACCTGCTGTACGGCCAGATTGTCCCGCCGGCGAACGTCGACGTGTCGATGATCGCGCCGAAGAGCCCCGGCCACCTCGTGCGCGACCAGTACGTGATGGGCAACGGCGTCCCGGCGCTGGTTGCTGTTCACCAAGACCCGTCGGGCAACGCGCTTCGCAACGCCCTGGCGTACGGCAAGGGCATCGGCTCGGCGCGGGCGGGCATCCTCGAGACGAACATCAAGGACGAGACCGAGACGGACAACTTCGGTGAGCAGGCCGTGCTGTGCGGCGGCGTCAGCGCGCTGGTGACGACGGCATTCGAGACGCTGGTCGAGGCCGGATACGCGCCGGAGTTGGCGTATTTCGAGTGCCTGCACGAGCTGAAGCTGATCGTTGACCTGTTCTACCGGGGTGGCCTCAGCCTGATGCGCTACTCGGTCAGCAACACCGCCGAGTTTGGCGACTACTACGCCGGGCCGCGCATCATCGACGACCACGTCCGCGAGAACATGCGGAAGCTCCTACGGGAGATCCAGGACGGCACCTTCGCGAACGTCTGGATCCTTGAGAACGTGGCTGGCGCGCCGAAGCTCAAGGCTGGCCGGGCGAAGGGCGCGGAGCACCAGATCGAGAAGGTCGGTGCGGAACTGCGCGCGATGATGCCGTTCATTCAGAAGCAGAAGTAGCAACGGGCTGCGGGTTCTAGGTGCTGGGTTCTCGGGAGCCGATCCTAGAACCCGGCACCCAGAACCTAGCATCCGTTTCCGGGGAGTTGAAGGTGGCACACGTACGGATTTTTGATACCACGCTGCGCGATGGGGAGCAGTCGCCCGGTTTCTCGCTGACTTCGGAGCAGAAGCTTGAGTTTGCCAAGCAGCTTGAGCGGCTGAACGTCGATGTCATCGAAGCTGGCTTCCCGGCCGCCTCCCCGGACGACTTCGCCGCCGTGCAGCAGATCGCCCGCGAGATCAAGGGCCGCGTCGTCACCGGCCTGGCCCGCGCCGTCCCAAGCGACATTGACACCCTCTGGGAAGCAATAAAGGTGGCAGAGCAGCCGCGCATGCACACGTTCATGTCCACCTCGGACATCCACCTGACGCACCAGTTCCGCATGACCCGCGAGCAGGGCAAGGAGCGCGCTGTCGCGATGGTGGCCCGCGCCAAGTCGTACTGCTCAGATGTCGAGTTCTCCCCAATGGACTCGACGCGGTCGGACTGGAACTACCTGTACGAGGTGATTGAGGCGGTCATCGAGGCGGGCGCGACGACCATCAACATCGCGGACACCGTGGGCTACGTCATGCCCGACGAGTTTGGCGAGTTGATCTCTGGCGTCTGGGGCAAGGTGAAGAACGCCGACAAGGCGACCATCTCCGTGCACTGCCACGACGATCTGGGCATGGCCGTCGCCAACTCGCTGGCAGCGATCAAGGCGGGCGCGCGGCAAGTTGAAGGCTGCATCAACGGCATTGGCGAGCGGGCCGGCAACGCCTCACTTGAGGAAGTGGTGATGGCGCTGAAGGTCCGCCAGGACTTCTACAGCGGCCTCACGACGCAGATTGATGCGACGCAGTTTTGCCCGACCAGCGACATGCTGGCCGAGTTCACGGGGCAGGGGCCGCAGCCGAACAAGGCGATCATCGGCCGCAACGCCTTCGCGCACGAGTCCGGCATTCACCAGGACGGCGTGTTGAAAGACACGTCTACCTACGAGATCATGACGCCGCAGTCAGTCGGCCGCCCCGAGAGCAAGTTGGTGATGGGCAAGCACTCCGGCCGCCACGCCCTGCGCGTGGAACTCGGGAAGATCGGCTACGCGGTCGGCTCGTACGATCTGCTTGATGCGTTCAAGGAGTTCAAGCACGTAGCCGACCACAAGAAGGAAGTGTTTGAGAACGACCTGCACGCCATCATGGCGACCGTGAAGGCTTCGGCGGCGATCCCCGCCCGCTAACCGTATCCCGACGACATTCGAGCTAGACGAAGAGACGGGCGCGATGCTTCAGGCCGATGCATCGCGCCTGTTCGTGCCAGGATACAGTCTAAACCTTGGACAGCCACGCCAGGACTCGTGGGTCATGCCGTAGATGTTTGCGTGCCTCTCACCCCCGGCCCCCTCTCCCGCGCGTGGGAGAGGGGGCCGGGGTGAGGGGTTTACCCCCGCAGTTCTTTGTAACGTGACCCATGAGGCACACGAAACGATCAGGGAGCAGGCTATGCCAGCGAAAAAGACGCCAGCAAAGAAGGCGTACAAAATCGTCGTTCTGCCGGGTGACGGCATCGGGCCGGAGGTCGTGGCAGAGGGCGTGAAGGTGCTCCGCAGCATCGAAAAGCGCTTCGGCCACACATTCAACCTGGAGGAGCACACGGTCGGCGGCGCGGCCATCGACAAGTACGGCATCCCGGTCCAGCCGGAGACGCTGGCTGCCGCCAAGAAGGCCGATGCCGTGTTGCTGGGCGCGGTCGGCGGCCCGAAGTGGGACGACCCGAAGGCTGAGGTTCGTCCTGAGCAGGCTGTACTCGGCTTGCGCAAGGGGCTGGGCCTGTACGCCAACCTGCGCCCGGTGCGGACCTTGCCCGCCCTGATTGACAACTCGACCTTCAAGCCGGAGGTCATCGCTGGCGTTGACTTGCTGTTCGTCCGCGAGTTGACGGGTGGCACCTACTTCGCCCAGCCTAAGAAGATCTGGGAGACGAAGGCCGGCGTCCGCGCGGTGGACACGACGTTCTACACCGAGCAGGAGATCGAGCGCGCCGTGCGCGCCGCCTTCGAGTTGGCGAAGGGCCGCCGCAAAAAGGTCACATCGGTGGACAAGGCGAACGTGATGGCGACATCGCGGCTGTGGCGCATCGTGGCGGAGCGCGTGGCTGGCGACTACCCGGACATCGAGTTTGGGAACATGCTGGCGGACTCCTGCGCCATGCACCTGACGCGCCGTCCAACCGACTTCGACGTGATCGTGGCGGACAACCTGTTCGGCGACTTGCTGACGGACCTGGCGGCGATGCTCGGTGGCTCGCTCGGGATGCTGCCGTCTGCCAGTCTCGGGGCCGGCAAGGCAAGCCTCTACGAGCCGATCCACGGCAGCGCGCCTGACATTGCTGGCAAGGGGCTGGCGAACCCGCTGGCAACGATCCTGAGCGTGGCGATGCTGCTGCGGCACGGTCTGAAGCTTGAGGCGGAGGCTGCCGCAATCGAGGCGGCGGTGCACCAGGCGCTCGACGAGGGGCTCCGCACACCGGATACGGCGCGGGCCGGCGAGAAGGCGCTGTTGTGCGCCGAGATGGGCGACCAGATTGCCGCGTCGGTGGCAGCGGCAGCCGAGGGGCAGGCAGCCGTCGCCGTCTGACGCGGGTTTCGGGTATCAGGTGCTGGGTTCTGGGGGATAATGAACGCAGGCGTCCGTCATCCCCCGCGCAGCGCACGGACGGTCAGATCGCATCTCGTAGGGGCGTGGCGCGCTGCCACGCCCGCCTACCCCGCGCCCAGCAGGAGGCATCCGGTGGCGATTCAGGACCAGCGCCCCGCAACGGTCGGCGACACCGCGCCGTTTGATCCGCGCGACAACCCGGATTACCTTCTGCCTCCCCCTGCCCCGGTTACGTGGGACGATTTCCTGGCCTGGCTCGATGAAACCGGCCGAGCCGAATGGGTTGCTGGAGAGATCATCGAAATGCCGCCCGTTAGGAGCGATCACCAGTTCGTCCTTGGATTCCTCTACCGACTCATCATGGCGAGCGTTGAGCAAGGGCGGCTGGGCGACGTGCTCATGGCTCCGTACCTCATGCGGCTACCGGAGAAGCCGAGCGGGCGAGAACCGGACCTGATGTTTGTGATCGCGGCACATCGCGACCGAATTACTCCAACGTACCTGGACGGACCGACCGACCTCGTGGTGGAGATCGTGTCGCCGGAGAGCATCGCGCGGGACTACGGCGACAAGCTAGCTGAGTACGAAGCCGCCGGCATCCCCGTGTACTGGATCATTGATCCGCTGCGCCAGGATGCCCGCTTCTACCAGTTGGGCGACGACGGGACGTATCGGCCGGCGGCGCTGGATGCGGACAGCGTCTACACGTCGCGGGAAGTGCCGGGCTTCCGACTGCGCGTCTCCTGGCTCTGGCAGTGCCCATTGCCAACCATCGACGAGGCACTGGCCGACCTGCCGCCCGCGTAGCGCCCTGCGGCGCACGGACGGTCAGATTGCATCTTGTAGGGGCTTGGCGCTGCCACACCAGCTGTGCTCAGTCGGCCGATGCGCCGGCCTCAATGAGCAACTCCCACGGCTGCGCGAAGTGCGCCAACACGTCGTCGGTCAGGCAATACGTCCAGGTTGCATCGGTGATGAGGTCCGTCGTCTGGGAGACGTGCGCCAGGATTGCCGCGCGCTTCAGCGCCGTCACCGGACCGATGTCCAACCGCCACAGACGGGCCTCGTCAGGCCGTGGCGAGTCGTCAGGCTGCGGGTGGAC
>JBBQBU010000272.1:0-7786 GCA_038318015.1 Chloroflexota bacterium
GGGCAGCACGGCGTCCCCTGTTCAGGCAGGCGAGGTGACAGCATGAGCGGACGACCATTCCTTCAGATCCCCGGCCCAACGAATGTGCCCGACCGGATCCTTCGAGCAATGGACCGTGCGGTCATCGACCACCGCAGCCCAGAGTTCGGCGCGATCGTCAGAGACCTGCTGCCGGACGTAGCCAAAGTCTTCAAAAGCGAGGCCGGCAAGGTCGTGCTGTACCCGTCGTCAGGGACCGGCGCATGGGAAGCCGCCATCGTCAATACCCTGGCCCCCGGCGACCGCGTGCTGATCTTCAACAATGGGCATTTCGCCACCCTCTTCGCGGAGGCCGCCCGCAACCTGGGCATTGACGTGGACGAGGTGCCACTGCGCTGGGGCCAGGGCGTCCCCGCCGAGCAGGTCGAAGCGAAGCTGCGCGCCGACAAGGGCGGTAGCAACGCCTACAAAGCCGTGCTGGTCGTCCACAATGAGACGTCTACGGGCGTCACGTCGAACGTCCCAAACGTACGGAAGGCGCTCGACGCCGCCGGCCACGATGCCCTGCTGATCGTCGATACCGTCAGTTCGCTGGCAAGCATGGACTTCCGGATGGACGAGTGGCGCGTTGACGTCACCCTGACCGGCAGCCAGAAGGGGCTGATGCTGCCGCCGGGCATGGCGCTCTTGTGCGTCGGGCCGAAGGCGATTGAGGCCAGCAAGACCGGCGGTAGCCGCCGCAGCTTCTGGGATTGGAACCGCATCATCGCGGACAACGCCACCGGCTTCTTCCCATACACCCCGGCTACGCTGCTGCTGTTCGGCCTGCGCGAGGCCGTCACGATGCTGCTCGAAGAGGGGCTAGACGACGTATTCGGGCGGCACGAGCGGCTGGCGACCGGCGTGCGCGCCGCCGTCAACGCCTGGGGTCTCAAGAACCTCTGCGAAAACCCAGAGGAAGTGTCGAACAGCCTGACGACGGTCCTGACGCCGGACGGCACCGACTCTGCCGATATGATGAAGGTCGCCCGCGAGAAGTACGGGTTGGCGCTCGGCGTCGGGCTGGGGCGCATCCGAGGCAAGGTGTTCCGCATCGGACACCTGGGGGCGCTCAACGAGTTGGAAGTGCTCGGCACGCTCGGCGGCGTTGAGATGGCACTGGTGGAAGCCGGCATCAAGGTAGAGCTTGGCTCCGGTGTCGCTGCCGCGCAGCAGAGCTTCGTCGCCCAGCGGCAGGCCGTCGCGACCCCTGTCGCCGCCACCTCCCGATGACCACGCCCGCCCTCAAGCCGTTCGAGTTGGACCTGCTCGGTTCCGAGTACGGCAACATGCTGTCGTGCGTCAGGTGCGGCCAATGCCTCACGTCCTGCCCGACGTACGTGCTCACTGGCCGCGAGGCTGAGGGGCCGCGCGGTCGGGTCGCGCTGGCCCGCGCCGTCCACGATGGCGTCCTGGAACTGACGCCCGAGTTGCTTCAGCATCAGTCGAACTGCCTGATCTGTGACGCCTGCACGGCGGTCTGCCCTGCGGGAGTCCACATGGACCCGCTCCAGGTCGCTTTCCGGACCGCCGTCGAGTCGCATGTGCAGCGCAGCGGCAAGGAGCGGCTGATTCGGCGGGTCGTTTTCCGCCAGTTGTTCACCAGCATGCGGCTGTTCCGGGTCTTCGCCTTCATGATGTGGCTGTACCAGCGGCTTGGCGTGCAGCGACTGGTGCGTGCCAGCGGGATCCTGCGGCTGCTCGGGATGCAGCAGGCCGAGGCGTTCCTGCCGACGGTGCAGCGGCCGTTCCTGGTGCCGAAGGGCGAGGTCTACCCGGCCGAGACATCCGCGCTCGTTGAGGCGGCGGCCACGCCCGCCGCCGCTACCGATGCCGTGCCGGCGCATGTGCCGGGCACGCCGGTCTCGTTCTTCGCCGGCTGCGTGATGTCCACTGCCATGGCCGACGTGGACCGTGCCACGATTCGCGTGCTCCAACGGGCGGGCTGTTCCGTCACGAACACGGCCGAGCAGGGCTGTTGCGGCGCGCTCAACGCGCACGGCGGCGACCTGGACACGGCGAAAGAGATGGCCCGCAAGAACATTGAGGCATTCGAGCGGGACGGCGACGCTGCCATCATCATCAACTCGGCCGGCTGCGGCGCGATGCTGAAGGATTACGGGCATCATTTCCGCGACGAGCCAGAGTGGGCGGCGCGCGCGAAGGCGTTCAGCATGCGCGTCAAGGACATCACCGAGTTCCTGGCTGGCCGCACGCTCCCGATGCGCCGCAACCTGGACGTGACGGTCACCTACCAGGAGCCGTGCCACCTGGCGCACGCCCAGCGCATCACGCAGCAGCCGCGCGCCCTCCTGAAGGCGATCCCCGGACTCAAGCTGCGCGAGATGGCCGAGAGCAGCCTGTGCTGCGGTAGTGCCGGTGTCTACAACCTGACGAATCCCGTCGAGTCGCGGCAGTTGCAGCAGCGCAAACTCGACAACGCCGCCGCCACCGACGCGACGGTGATCGTGACGGCGAATCCCGGCTGCTGCATCCAGATGCAGAGCGGCCTGGACGAGCGAGGGGCTTCGACCCAGGTCAAGCACATCATCGAACTGCTGGACGAGGCCACCGCTCCGTAACGGGCTGACCTGTAGGTCAATGGGATGTGGGTGCCTGGATGTCATACGAACTGTGGAGCCACACCAGCCGTAACCTGATGCACAGCTTCGAGACCGAAATCGAAGCTATCGAGACAGCGCGGACGTATCTGGCGGCTGGCGATGTGACGTCAGGTAGCTTGGCGATTGTCGCGTACGATGAGGACGACATTCCTGCCTCCTCCGTGTCTGGTGCCGAGCTTGCCGCCCTGGTGCACGATTTCGAGCTTGGTCGCCGAAGCGCCTGATCCATGCGCCGGTGAGTCCCTGCGCCTAGATTGTGGAACTGCTCGACGAGGCGACCTCCTCGTAGCGGTTGCTCGCGTTCAGCGGTCATGAAGCGTGCGTGACGTACGACCCTGGGCAGACGTCGGCGTTCCACATACGGTTGAGGTACACGGGAGCGGCTAGCCCAGTCCGGGGCCGCTCTCTTGTTCGGGGGTACGTATGTTCAGGAGCGCGTCGGCAGGAATCGTCTACTTCGCGGTAGTTTTTGGTGTCGGGTTCGTCCTGGGAACCGTCCGTGTGCTCGTGATCCAGCCGCGCATCGGGCAATTGATCGCCGTGCTCGTGGAACTGCCCGTCATGCTGACAGTCTCATGGTTTGCGTGCCGTTGGGTGGTTCGCCAGTTCGCCGTTCGGGACTCCCGGCCTGACCGGCTCGTGATGGGGGCTGTCGCATTCGCCCTGGTGATGATCGCGGAGCTTGGCGTGTCGGTGTTTGTCTTCGGAAGAACTCCCACGGCGCACCTGGAGTCTTTTCGGGCTGCCGACACCGTTCTGGGGCTACTCATGCAGATGCTGTTCGCGCTCTTTCCAATCATCCAGACATACTGGAGCGGATTGCCGGCTCAGGCGCAGTCTCCAGAGTCGCCAGAATAGTCCTATGTCCAGGCACAATCTGAGCGCACAGCAGTACAGGGCCGCAAGGACGCGGTCGCGAAGGAGAGGCGACGATGGCGACGAACGGACGGGCGGATGGGTACACCGGCAACGGGGCGGGCAGCGGAACCAGCCGACCGGGCCGCGCGCGGATGGCGGCGGACTTGCGGGCGCTGCTCACGGCCTCCGATGTGCTGGACCAGCCGGCCGAGTTGCAAACGTACGGCTATGACGCCTCGTTCCTGACCCAGTTGAACCCGATCCCGCCCGAGATCGCCGTGATCGCGCGCTCGGTAGATGATGTCATCGCGGTGATGCGCTACGCTGACGAGTTCAACATCCCGGTGACGCCGCGCGGCGCTGCCAGTGGCCAGACCGCCGCGTCCGTGGCCGTCGAGGGCGGCATCGTGCTGGCGATGAACGCCATGAACCGCGTGCTCGAAGTCGATCTGCCGAACATGCAGGTCATCTGCGAGCCGGGCGTCGTGCACGCCAAGCTAAACGAGCAGTTGGCACCGTATCGCCTGATCTTCCCGCCTGACCCCGGCTCATCGCGGATGGCGACAGTCGGCGGGATGGCCTCCACCAACGCCCACGGCATGCGCGCCGTCAAGTACGGCCCGACAGCGGCCTGGGTGCTCGGCCTCGAAGTGGTGATGCCGAACGGCGAGATCATCGAGACCGGGTCGGTCGGCTCGCGGGCGAAGCAGTCGTCGGCCGGCCTGGAACTGACGAAGCTGATCGTCGGGGCGGAAGGCATCCTGGGCGTCATCACCAGACTGCGCCTCAAGCTGATGCCGATCCCCCCCGCCAAGGCGATCGTCATGGCCGTTTTTGACGTGCTGGAGAACGCCGGGCAGGCCGTGCAGGTCGTCTTCGGTGGCGGCATCAGCCCGTCCGCCGTCGAGATTCTGGACGAGCGCAGCATTCAGGCGGTCAACATCTACCGCCCGGCGATGGGCCTGCCGAACTGCGAGGCGGTGATCCTGTTTGAGGTGGACGGCAACCCGCCGGGCGTACGCTGGGACGCTGAGAAGATCACGGAACTGGTGCGGCCCCTAGCGCGCACAGTCGATTGGTCAGACGAGCCGAAGCGCATTGCGGCGCTCTGGGAGGCGCGCTCAGTGGTAGGGGCGGCGGTCGGCGTGCTGCGGCCTGGCTCGAACCGCGCCTACTGCGGCGAGGATTTGTGTGTACCGGTCGGGCGCATCCCCGAGACGCTCCGCGCGATCCAGGACATCAGCAAGAAGCACGATATCCCGATTGCGACCTACGGGCACATCGGCGGCGGCGGCCTGCATCCTGGTCACTTGATCGACGGTCGCAATCCTGACGAGGTGCGGCGCGTGCTGCTGGTGGCCGACGATATCCATGAGTTGGCGCTGCGGATGGGCGGCACCACAACGGGCGAGCATGGCGTTGGGGTGGCACGCGCGCCGTACATGGCCCGCGAGCACGGCCCGGCCCTGGACGTGATGCGCCGCATCAAACGGGCGATGGACCCGAAGGGCATTATGAACCCCGGCAAGATCTTCGGAGATTCGCCATGGCCGTTCACGGCGGCCCCGGCACCGGGTGTGCCGGTCGGGATGCCGGCCGGCCTGGACGTAGACCACGGCTGAGGGGGCGGGGTTCTGGTTGCTAGGTTCCGGGGGCGCGCATGTCGTCCCCTGGAATCCACCACCTAGCGCCCATCACCGTCGCTCGGTCGGCGCACTTGGAGTGTTGCGAACAAGTCGCGCACGACGAAGCTGAAGCCCGGCAGCACGTCCTCGAAGGCCACCAGATCGTCGCCCTGGTAGCTCACAATCGGCTGCCCAAGCCGAGCAAGTCGCACCTGCTGAGGACGAGGCTCAACGATGAGGACGATGGGGACGCCTTTCGACAGGAGCGTATTCGCGCGTCGCGTCATCTCAGGGACGGACTGGCCCGGTGACGCAATCTCGACGGCGATATCGGGCGGCACCCAGAAGTCATCAGCCACCTGCCCGTCCTGGGTTGTTGGGGTGCGGCCGTCCCGATAGACCGAGAGATCAGGTACGAGCGAGGCTTCGCCATGCCACCTCACACGCAACTCAGTATAGATCTGGGCGATCGGGTTCGGATGCAGGTACATCATGAAGCGGAACGCCATCTCCGCCTGCAATCGGCTATGCGGTCCCGATGGTGCCATTTTCTGAGAGATCACCCCGTCCAGGTATTCGAGGGCCGGCTTCTCCTCGGGGAGCCGCAAAAACTCGTCAAGGGTGAGGCCAGTGTGCGCGACCGCCATGTTCAGCCTCCTGGGTGTGTCACCTGCTCAGGATCGTACCAAAGGGGTCGGGTGTGATGGCCCTCGCGCACTCGCCCCCAAACCTCAGAACCTGAAACCCTGCTAGATCGGGAGGCGCAGCCGTTGCGGCTTGCCGTTCCGCCGGATGTCGATGGCGACCGTCTGACCGGCTTCCGCGCTGGGTGTCAGGCTTACAATCACTGCCTCAAGATCGGCAGCCGAGCGCACGGTGCGCGAGTTCATGTCCACGATCAAGTCGCCGACGCGCAGGCCGGCCTGCGCGGCCGGACTGCCAGGATGGACCGCGGCGACCTCCGCGCCGCCGGGGGCGTCCTTCACGCGCAGGCCGACCTTCGGGCGCGGGCGGGCATCGTCGGCAGGGTCCGGGGCGGGCGCGGCAAATCGGGCGGCCAACCGTTCCAGGCGCGGCCGGTCAAATCCGACGATCACCTCGTCGCCTGCCGTGATGACCGGCACGCCCATCTGGCCTGTGCACTGCGACAACTCGCGGGCGGCCAGCGGGTCAAACTCGATGTTGCGCTCGCGGAATGGGACATTCTTCTGCTTCAGGAACTCTTTGGCGCGGACGCACCACGGGCACGTCGATGTGGTGAAGACGGTGACAACATCGGTTCCTACAGTCATGGCGTGGCTTCCTCCAACAATCAGGCTGGACGGAGAGACGGCTGGCCCGGCGCGTACCCCGGCAACCCGGTGCCCCTCAATTGTGACGGGCCGGCTGGGTTGGTCGCAGAATGCCGCGCCACTCAGCCGCCCGTCAGGGGATAGCCGGGACGTACAGTTGAACCGAGGCCCGCGTCAGGGCGTCGGCCCGTCGCAGCGCGGCGTCCGCTTCTCCATGAACGCCCGCACACCCTCGCGGAACTTCGGCGATGCCGACACCGAGACGCGCTCGATCGACCAGGCCCGCCCAGGTGGCTTTGGAGAGCGCGTTGTGCTGTCCGGGGCGGTTCAGCACCACCCCCGCGATCCCGTCGCTCTGCTCCAGCAGGGCCACGCCGTCACCGAACGTCGTTGTCGCATCGACCATCGGTATCGTCACCTTGACCCGTCGTCGACATGTCGAGAGGACGGTCGCGCCAGGTAGCATGTGAGCATCCTTGGCGAACCGACCAGTAGATGATACTCGCGGGCAACCGTTGCTCCGTTGTAGGTGGTCGGACGCTACTGGAGGAAGCACGATGTCGTTCTCATCGGGCCGCCGCTGGCTCGTATCGCTGGTCCTGGCGCTGGCGGTCGCGGCCGCGCCGACTGCGCCCATGCCCGTCGCGCTAGCTGCCGTTGCCCAGGCCCAGCCGACGACCTCGTTCGAAGCGTGGTTTGATGTGGAGCAGCCGCCGACCGTGCCGTTCGAGGCAGTCCAGTTGATCGTGGACTTCCCGGTCGGCGCGCGGGTCGGGCGGCACGTTCATGGCGGGCCGGGCTACATCACTATGCTCGAGAGCGAGATGACCATGGTCATCGGCGCGGACGCGCCGCGTGCGTTCGGCCCGAACGAGTCGTTCGTGGAGCCGTTCCGCATCGTGGCCGAGGGCGCAAACCTGAGCGCCGCGCCAGCCAGTCTGATCGTCACCTACCTGATCCCCGTGGGCGACGCCGTGACCACGTTGACGCCGGCTGCTGGGGCCGCTCCATTGGCAGCCTTGCCGCCCGAGCAACTCCCGCCGGGTGCCGTGCCGCGCTTCGAGTCGCGGATGCGCATGGACAACGCGCCGGCCACCTATCGAGTCGGCCAGATGCTGCGGACGTACGCGCCGGGCACCTGGACCATGTCCGAGATCGCGCCCGCGACGCGCCTCCTGACCGTCGTCTCGGGCGGGATCCAGGTGCTGACCGGCGCGACCCAGCGGACCCTTAGGATCTGTCAAGAAATAAGAGTCGCAGATGAGTGAGTGCGCGGGCGGATACGGTAGTTCCACTCCCCGTGGAATTCGTCGCGGTGGAGATTGATGCCGGCCAAGTCGGCGTCGCTCACCTTGCGCCCTGTGGGGTA
>JBBQBU010000273.1:0-7782 GCA_038318015.1 Chloroflexota bacterium
CCTCGTCTCTGGTCGGTCTGATGACAAAGCACGGTCCGACAACCTACGCACCGGCCGTGAGCCTTTACACTAGTGGGTCACGTCGTATTTGATTGGGGATGCGTCAATCTGGTCGGATCCTCAACTATATGGAGCGTGACCCACTAGGAGGCTCGTGCCGCCGGCTGCTGGGCGGCGGGCCGCACCTTCGGCGGGCGGCCACGGCGGGGGCGCAACTCTTCGGCGCTCAACGGCCTGCGGTCCACGAAGATTTCCTCCGTGTCCTGGAGCCACAATCGACCGGCGCAGTGGGGGCACCGCATCTGCTGCACTGCCGAGGCGTGCTCCGGGCGCAAGACCCGGACGGATGTCGGCACGAACTTGAGCGCGCGTGGGCCCTGGGCGCTTGCCACGGTGCGCGAGCACAGGAGGCAGGCGAGGTCACCACGAACCTCCCAACCGCTCAACGGAAGCTGATCTTGCATGGTAGTCCCTCTCTTTTGGCGCCTCACATCAGGCGCGCATACGTTCGTGAAGCCAGTGTCGCCTAACAGGCTAAAGCCCGCATGAGCGAGAGATAAGGCTCGGATAAGTAAGTTGCGATGGGTGCAGCCAGCGCCCTCCTCCGCGCGCGTTTGCCTCTGCGACGGGCGCTGGCTCTGCCCTGCGCGCCATTGCGTTCCGAACACTCCAATCATCGGCAGCAACGCCGACAATTCGAGGGGGAGATGCATATCTCTGCGTTAGGCGCGCATCAGGGTCTCGAATGGCCCTGCAAAGCGTGCGTCTGGCGGTCCCGGCAACGACGAGCCGGCAGCGGCATGCAACGGACACGAAGAAGCCGGGTGCCGTCCTGGCGCCCGGCTTTGCCGCTGGCAGCATGGTGGCCGCCACGTCACTGGCTTGGAACGATGCTAGGCCAGCAGCGTGCCCTCGGCCACCAGCACCACGCCGCCGCCCACCGTCACGCCGGTCAATGTGCCGTCCGTCACCGTCAGCCCCACGTCGATCTGGCTGGGGCGCAGCATCTCGTAGCCCTGTTCCAGCAGCAGTTGGCCCGGCCCGGCCAGCCCGTGGCGCAGCAGGTAGCCGCCGGCCGGGCCGGACGCGCTGCCGGTGGCCGGGTCTTCGCGCACGTCCGCCCCGAGCGCCAGGCTGAACATGCGCCCGTGCGCTGCGGCCTCCGGTGCTTCGCCGCCGGTGCAGAAGGCGTAGACGGCCGGGTGTGAGTCGCCGACGTAGTAGCGAGCGAGCGCGTCAGGCACGCCACGCGCTCGCCGCACCGCGTCGAGCGACCGCAGCCGCACGTACAGGAACCGGTTGCCAGACGAGCCGAACTCGGCCGGCGTCTCACTGGCAAGGTCGGCGGCGTCCAGGCCGAGCAAGCCGGCCAGCACGGCCGGGTCGGCGTTCGGCGGCGGCTCGAAGGTGGGCACGGGCTGTTCCATGACGGCGCCGCCACTGATGCCGTCGCCGGGGTCGGCCTCCACCCCGAGCGTCCCAATGCCAAGCTCCAGGCGCAAACTGGTCTTTCCGTTGTCGCGTGCCAGCACGAACGCTGTCCCGACGACCGGGTGCCCGGCAAACGGCAGTTCGCGGCCGGGCGTGAAGATGCGGACCTTCGCGTCGGCCGTCGGGTCGGTTGGCGGCAGCACAAAGGTCGTCTCGGAGAAGTTCATCTCCCGCGCGATGGCCTGCATCTCCTCATCTGACAGGCCTTCGGCGCTCGGAAACACGGCGAGTTGATTGCCGCCGAAGCGGGTCCGCGTGAAGACATCGACGTGGATCAGTCGGTGCTGCCGCATGGCTACTCCGAGAGGCGAAGGGCGAAGGGCGATAGACGGACGATGCTCCCCCCTCCCACTTGTGGGAGAGGGGCTGGGGGTGAGGGCCACTCCCCGACCGCATGCGGGGCCGGGGGTGAGGGGTATCGCTTCCCCCACCTCCGACCTATCGCTTGAGGCGGGCGGCCACTGACGCCGGCAGCGGCCCGTCCACCTGCGGCGAGCGCAACTGTGCCAGCATGCCGCCGTCCACCGGCAGGGTCACGCCCGTGACGTATGACGCATCATCGGATACCAGCCACGAGACGGCACCAGCGATGTCGTCAGGGTAGCCGACTCGCCCGAGCGGCACGGTCGCACCGCGCTTCGCCAGCGCCTCGGGGCTAGCGTCGTGATCCTCGGTGTGGATCGCGCCGGGCTGCACCACGTTCACGCGGATGCCGAACGGTGCCAGGTCAATCGCCATCGTCCGCGTCATCGACTCCATGCCGCCCTTGGTCGCGTCGTAGGCTGCCATGTAGCGGTGCGAGCGCGTGGCCGCAAACGAGCTGATGTTGACGATGGCGCCCTTCTTGCCCTGGTCCACCATGATGTTGGCGGCCCGGTGGCAGTGCAGGTAGATGCTCGTCAAGTTGGTGCGGATGACGGTGTCCCAGTGCTGCTGGTCCATCTCCAGAATGTGGGCGATGGGGCTAGCCCAGCCGGCATTGTTGACCACGATGTCCACGGTGCCCCAGGTCTCAAGCACCTGCTTGAACATCGCCTCCACATCCTCGGCGTTGCCGGCGTCGGCGGGGATCGCCAGCACGTCGCCGCCGGCCGTCTCGATAATGTCGGCGGTCTTCCGCAACGGCTCGGGGCGCCGGGCGGTGATCACGACCTTCGCGCCATCCTTCGCCAGTCGCTGCGCGATGCCTGCGCCGATGCCCAGGCTGCTGCCCGTCACAATGGCGACCTTGCCTTCGAGTCCCATCTGTTGTCTCCCGACTTCCTAGAAATCGCTATGAGTGTTGTGCGTCCGGGCGGCTGTCGCGCGCCAGTCGAGCCCCGAGTTGTCGATCACACCAGCGGTGCCAACCAGAATCGTCATCCTGAGCTAGCGTAGCGAAGGATCTAGGCTTTCGGTACTGCATCACAAGATTCTTCGACAGGCTACAGCTGTCTCAGGATGACAGTCCTATTACATCAAACGTGACGCACTATTGGACGGCCGGGCGGCGGGTGTGCCAGCCGGCGTCTTGCTCGTAGGCGTAGGCGGCCCGTAGGATGCCGGCGTCGTCAAACGGCCGCCCGATCAGTTGCAGGCCGATGGGCAGCCCGCTTGCTGAGACGCCGCACGGCACCGAGACGGCCGGTAGCCCCAGCACGTTGAACAGCCGCGTGAAGCCGAGTAGTTGTGCCCGTGGTGCGTTGCCACGCGACTCCGGGATGGTCGGTGCGAGGATCGGGCAACTGGGCGTCACCAGCACGTCAATCGTGTTGAACAACGCAATGAAGCGGTCCACCAGCACGCGCCGCGCCCGTTGCCCCTTCAGGTACTGGACGGCGGTCAGCTTCTCGGCGTGGGTCAGGCGGTCCAGCACGTCCGCGCCGTAGTCGTCGCGGTTGGTGCGGAGCCACTGCTCGTGGATCGACGCCGCCTCCGAGTATGAGATCGCCATGCCCGCGCCATCCGACTGGTTTACCGCAGGTACGCTGATCTCCTCGGTGCGCGCGCCGAGATGCTCCAGCGCCAGGGCCGCCGCCCGGACCGCAGCCACGATCTCCGGGTTGACGTTCGCCCCCAGGTACTCGCGCAGCATCCCGACGCGCAGCCCCGTGACGCCGCCAGTAAGCCCGGCCGTGTAGTCCTGGGCCGGGTGCTTCGCCGAGGCCGGGTCAGCCGGGTCATAGCCGGCGACGGCGTTCAGGCTGATGGCCGCGTCCTCGACCGTTCGGGTCAGCGGCCCGCAGTGGTCCTGTGACCATGACAGCGGCAGGACGCCCGCCCTGCTCACCAGCCCGTAGGTCGGCTTAATGCCCACCGCGCCGCACAGCGCCGCCGGCAGCCTGATCGAGCCGCCGGTGTCCGACCCCATCGACATCCAGCCCAGGCCGGCCACGACCGCCGCCGCCGATCCGCCGCTCGATCCGCCGGGGATGTGCGCGGTGTTCCAGGGGTTGCGGGTCGGGCCGTAGTGTGGGTTCTCGTTGGTCGCCCCAAACGCGAACTCGTGCAGGTTGTTCTTGCCCGTGACCACTGCGCCGGCCTCGTTGAGCAGCCGCGTCGTCGTGGCGTCCGTGTCGGGCACCCAGTCGGCGAGGATCTTCGAGCCGCCAGTCGTCCGCACCCCCGCCGTCTGGTACAGGTCTTTCAGGCTGATCGGGACGCCGTGCAGCGGCCCCAGGTCGGTGCCGGCCGCCAGCGCCGCGTCGGCAGCTTCGGCCTGCGCCATCGCCTTTTCGGCCATGATGGTGATGAAGGCGTTGAGCGTGCCGTTCAGGCGCTCGGTTCGCTCCAGAGTGGCGCGCGTAAGCTCGACGGCTGACAGCTCGCGGCGGCGCAGGCGGTCCCCGATCTCGCGGATGGACTGATAGTGCAGCGACTCATCAGGCACGCGCCGGGCCTCCTTGGCGGGGTTCCAGGTGGTGGGTTGTAGGTTCTGGGGGATGTGGGTGTCGGGTGTTAGGCTGCGGGCCATCAGGCAGGCGACGCTACTGCCAGTGGAACACCGACGCTGGCTCGACGACGGCTCGCCCGCCCTCGTTGTTGAGGCCCAGTCCTTCCAGCCGCTCGATGGTCGCGCGGATGGTGGCATGCGCGGCGTCGAACTCGTCGGTGGTCGGCGCGCTGATCGGGTTGTCATCTGATGCCGTCATGGGTGCCTGCGTCGCGGGAGACGCTGTTGGCGGCGTGGCAGCTTGCTCCATGGCGGTGCTCCTCGTGCTGGGACGGCGTCCCGACTAGCTGTGGCATGGCGTGGCGCGGCGTGGGGACGATAGCATGAGCGCCCCGACGTGCGTCACGGCCCAGGCTGCCCCCGCACAGTATGTCCTCGGCGCCGGCGCAGCCCCAGGGCCAGCACGACGGTGAGGAGCGCGACGGTTGCCGCCGCAACAGCCACCCCGGCCGTGAACGGAGCCGGTCGGTACGACATTATGATCTCGTAGGGGCCGGCCGCCGGTATGGCGACGCCGCGCACCAGCCCGTTCACGCGGATGATCTCAGTTGGCTCCCCGTTCAGCGTCGCCTGCCAGCCAGGGAAGAAACTATCCGTCACGACCAGCAGCCCCGGCGACGGTGCCTGGAAGGCCACCCGCAGGCCGTTCGGCCGGTACTCCGCTAGCGGGACCGGCATGCTGGGGCTGCCACGGTCGCCCAGCGCCGCGTCTGCACCGTCACTCTCGACTGTGACTGCCTCGTCAACGGCGCTCGGTGCGGCGCGTAGCCGTGCATAGGTCGTCGCCGCGCTCTCCTCACGCACGCGGTTCGTGAAGAACGCCTTCGTGCGGGCCGTGGGTGATTCCAGGATCGTGACGGCCTCGTCCTCGAAGGCGACCCGCAGCCCCGACGACGGCTCCAGCAGCGCGAGGTGGTCCGTTCGCTGCTCGGCACGGAAAAGCTGCTTGTCGATCACCAGGAAGCGCACCCCGACCCAGTCGAACAGCGGCCGCGCGCGGGGGTAATCCGTCGTCAGATTGTACCAGGTGGCCAAGTCTGCCGCGATGCCTAATGCGAAGGTGCTGCCGCGCCGGTGGAAGTCCGCGATCATCGGGCTGCTGATCAGATCGACGAACGCGACCCACTCATTGGTGGCGAATGGGCCGACGACCTCGATGTCCTGGATCTCGCCCACCGACGAGTAGTCCGGGAAGATCCCGAACGCCCGGTACTCGTGGCCGGCCGCCTGCTGCAGCCAGACCATGTAGGGCGGCGGCGCGTCCACCTCCATGCGCTGGGGGAGGCCGCTCGACGGCCAGATGACGACTGCGGCGTAGGTGGCGGCGGCCACCAGACCCCCAGTCGTCGCGGCGAGTGAGGATCTTCGCGTTGCCAGGACGCCGGTCAACGCGACGACTACGAAAATGCCGACGCGGATCGGTAAGAAGAACGCCGGGATATCCTGACCGAGCAGCAGGTAGAGCGAACATTCCCCGACTACGGCCGCCGTCGCGATCATCGCGGCCCCGGCGTCGGTGGTCGCTCGCCGGGCCAGCCAGAGGGAGGCCAACAGGATCAGGCTAATCGTGGCCGTCAGGCCGAGGTGCAACTCCGCCATCGGCCGGTCGGCTGTCGAGGGGCCACCCTGCCTGCGAACCAACTCGAGGAGGCTGGCCGCCACAATCGCCAGCGTGACCCCAACGGCCAGAACCGCGCCGCGCCGGTGCACCCGCCGCAACCACTCGACGCCGAACGCGGCGGCCACCACCAGGCAGAAGACGGCCGGCCCGTTCGTGTGTTTCGGCGACTGCTGGCTGAGGATCGGCAGATAGCTCGCCAGTGAGCCGGGCAGCATTGACAGATACCGCGTGTGGAAGAAGATCAGGCCGCCGACGAAGAAGAGATACGCCCACCGCTGGTTGCGCGGGGCGCGCGGGAGCGCCGCCAGGGCCAACACTGCCAACAGCAGCAAGCCACTGCTGCCGTGTGCGTACAGGTTGTTCCAATCCACGACGGCAGGGGGCCGCCCGGAGAGCCAGGACTGGAAGATCTGCCCGAACAGCAGCGGGAAGAAGAACGCCAAGACGTTCGGGACGGGCATCGGCAGGAACGCCAGGTTCGGGACGTTCTTGTTGTACGCCGCGCGGACCCCTTCCACAATCGGGAGCACGTACGGCGCGGCGAGGGCGGTGCCGAGTCCGAAAAAGACGAAGGCGGCGACGATTGTCAGGATGCGCCCCCGAGCGGATCTGCCGCGCAGGATGCTGAAAAAGACCAGGAATCCCACTAGCAGCAGCAGCGTGTTCACGCCGATCTGGAGCATGCCGGCCATCGCGTGCAGACCCACCACCAGGGCGAAAGTGGCGTACGCGGCGGCCCGGCCCGACGTGATCGCCCACGTTGCCGCCAGGAAGAGCGGAGGGATCATGGCGAACTGATCGATGATGTTGTTGCGGGCCAGGTGCAGCGTGAACACGCCCGACAGCGTCCAGGCCGCGCCGCCGAATGCCGCCGCCCCCGGCGACAGCCCGAGGAGGCGCAGGAAGCCGAACAACGAGACGGCCGAGATGCCGATCATGGCGAACGTGACGGCGTTCGACCAGGATGTGGGGAGGAGCGAGCGCAGCACCGCCGCCGGGAAGTATGGGCTGCCCTCGCCCTGGGCCGAAAACGGCTGGCCGAGGCCGGAGTATGGATTCCAGAGCGGCAGATCACCGTCTCGAAGATAGGCGCGCAGGCGAGCCTGGAACGGCACCACCACCACGCCGGTGCCGTAGTGCTCCACCGCCGTCGGGTGCATCGACTGGCGTCCAGGTGCCTGCGCCATCCCCGCGAACCCTGGCGTCATCGGGCTGAGCGCGGTCCAACCGTACCCGGCCACAAACGGCACCAGATAGAAGACGAACGGGGCAAGCAGCGCGAGCACGTGCGCGTTCAAGCATCGACCGAGCGGGCACCGGCCGAGCGTGGAGCGGATGCTTCTGACGCGGGCCATCACGGCAGGATGCCGACGTACACGCCGAACTCGCGGACCTCCAGCCAGTCGCGGCTGCCGACTTCCAGCAGCCCGACCGTGTAGCGGTCCTGCGTCGATCCGAACGTCACCCGCCGCTGGACCCGCAGCGTCAGCCACTCGTCGTCGCTGGTGGCCTCTCGGCGGTCTGCCGTCTTCTGCACGGTGCCGGCCGCGTCCACCACGTCGTTCAGGGCCAGTTCCAGGTCGGCACCCTCGCTGGCGCGCACTGTCGCCACCACCGTCACGGCGACGTTGTCCAGGGCCGGCAGCGGGTCGCGCCCTTCGAGTTGCAACGACCGTGTGCGACCGTTCGGGCGGACCCGGACGACCGGACCGGCCGCCGTGTCGATGCGGCGCACGCG
>JBBQBU010000274.1:0-7777 GCA_038318015.1 Chloroflexota bacterium
TGGCATCGGAGGCGTCGCGCCGCCGGTCGATCTTTCGGCTGTCGTCTTCAAAGAGGTAACGCTGATTGGCTCGCGCGTCTACGAGTCGCGCGACATGGCGACGGCGTTGCACCTGCTCGGCACCGGCGCCGTGAACGTAGAAGGGCTGGTGACGCGGACGGTGCCGCTGGAACACGCAGTCGAAGACGGGTACGTGCGCCTGCGCGACTCGCGCGACGATATGAAGGTGCTGCTGGTACCGTAGCGGATGTGCGACGAGTGCCCGGGGCGTGCAAGCCGCGCGGCAACATCAACGCCTGACCCGACGCGCCGGTCAGCGGGCCTTCAGGTAGATGCGCCCGCCGTTCGGCAGCGACTCCGCCAAGACGTAGCCCGGCGGCGACGCCCCGCGCCGGCGCAACTCGTCCCAGGCACGCCAGCTACGCGGCGCGTCCGCGATGGCGACCTGACCGGCCAGGTAGATCGCATCGATTGATAGCCCGAACCGCTGCTCCAACGCGGCCGTCTCCTCGACGGTCGGCGGGAGCGGCACGGCACGGCGGTCGGCCTGCCACGCGACGCTCCACGGCACGTTTGACGCGACGACCGCGTCGGGGCCGACTAACTGTGCCAGCCGCGCCAGATTCTCCGGCCGGGCTTCGACCTCGCCGGCGCGCGTCGGCGGGCCGGGCGGCGTTGATGGCGGCGCCAGGAACGGCCAGATGGTCGTGAGGCCGGGGAGGGCCAGCAGCGCCACGACAGCGGCCTGCCCGAGCGCAAGGGCCAGCCGTCTGCCTGGCCGACCGCGCGGCAGCCAGCCAAGCACCCACCGCACCGACCACATCGCCTCGCCGGCCACGACGACCAGCAGGAGCGGCACCAGCGGCACGAAATGGCGCTGGAGGTTCAGCCCGAGCAGCGACGCAAGCCCCGCACGGAGCAGCACCGCCGCCAGCAGCATCAGCGCCAGCCGCAGGCCGGCATCGCGCAATTGGGCATCATGGGGGCCGTTGCGCCGCCTGGCCGCCCGTGCGCCAGCCAGCAGGCAGGCCGCCGCGCCGCCCAGCAGCCACGGCCACCCGAGCAGCTTGCGAAGATGATTCGGCGTGGCCGCAAACTCGTCCCAGGCCAGCCGCGACGCGCGGGCCGGGTCGCTCGTCCACAGGGCAGTCGGCTGCACGTACTCGGGCAGGTACCACCCGAGGCCGTCCGCGCGCCCGGTCGCCTGCGCCGCGATGCTCGCCGGTTGGAGGTTGAAGAGCGGCGTGCCGGCGGCCAGCCACAGGTACAGCGCCCACGGCAGGACGACAATGGCGGCCACGCCGAGAGAGCCTGCACAGGCGCGCCAGCGGTCCGGGCGAGGCAGCAGCCACAACAGCAGGATCGGCAGGACCAGCAGCGCCGTGTCGTAGCGGTTGAGGACGGCCAGCCCGATGACCGCACCCCCAAGCACCAGCCGCCAACGTCCAGCCACACGCTCGCCGGGTTGGCTGTTTGATTGGTTGCCGGGCTGCCTGACCTGCTCTCCGCTCCATTCAGTGCGGCCGGGCACCGCGCACGCCAACACACCCAGGATCAGCGCCCCGAGCAACGGCTCGGTCAGCCCGGTCAGACTGTAGTTCACCAGCATCGGCAGGCAGGCTGCCGCCAACCCCGCTGCCAGCCCCGCCCACGTACCGTAGACCCGCCCACCGAGTAGCCCCGCGCAGCCGGCCGCCAGCACGAACGCCAGCGCCGCCGGCCAGTGGACGGCCTCGTCAGTCGGGCCGAACGCCAGAAAGCTGGCCGCCATCAAGACCGGCGTGAGCGGGAAGCGGACGATGTTCGGCCAGGGCGCAGCGGCGTCCCAGCCAGTCCCCGGCCCGGCTGCGGCGCGCTCCGCGAGGTAGGCCGCGCCGTTCCAGGGCAGATAGTTGCTGACCGCCCCACGCCCAGCCGCCAGTTGCCGCCCGAGCTGGGCGTAATCCTGTGCGTCTGGGTCGGCCAGCCAGTGCGGCTGCGCCTGGAAGTAGAGCAGCACCACAACAGCAGCCACGGCGGCCGGCAGCAGCGTCGCCAGGAGTACACCGCGCCGGCTGCCGGTCGGCGTCAAAGTGCCGCCGTCACACCGCCCTTCGATCAGTACCCCTTCTGCTTGTCAACCAGATTGATGAGCGTGTCGCCGCGCTGGAACCGCACGAGGTTCTCGCGCAGAATCTCGACGCAGCGGCGGTCCTTCTGGATCGATGCGCCGGCCAGATGCGGCGTCATGATAAGGTTCGGCACGTCCCACAGTTCGCTGTCCGAGCCGAGCGGCTCCTGCTCGAACACGTCCAGGCCGGCCGCCGTGATCTTGCCCTTCTTCAGCACGTCCACCAGGGCCGGCTCGTCCACGATACCGCCGCGCGACTCGACCAGCAGGTACGCGGTCGGCTTCATGCGGTTGAGCAGGTCGGCGTTAATCATGTGGTGCGAGCGCGGCGTGTACGGCGCGGCAATCACCACCGCATCCGACTGCTCGAACAGGTCCGGCAGCCGGTCGATGCCCCAGACCTCGACGCCGTGCGCCGCGTCCGGCATCGGCTCCAAGTCAACCGCTAGCACGTTCATCTCGAAACCGATGGCACGCCGGGCCACCTGCTGCCCGATTTGCCCGTACCCCACGATGCCGATCGTCCAGCCGGTAATCTCAAGCACGTCCGGGATGGCGGCATCGCGCGACCAGCGACGGGCAGCCTTGTCCTGCTCGAAGCGGTGCAGGCCGCGCGTGAACGCCAGCAGCATCGCGAAGGTGTGTTCCGCGATCACGCGGGCATGGGCACCGCGCGCGTTCGTGATGGTCACGTTGCTGGCCACCACCTCGGGGATCGAGCACAGCATCTCGACGCCCGCACTCGGCACCTGAATCCACTTCAGGCGTTTCGCCGCCTGGAGCTGTTCGAGCGTCGGCCAGCCGTAGACAACATCCGCGTCCACGATCTCGCGCATGATGGCCTCAGGCGTCGAGGCCCAGACCTTCTGTAGATCCGTCAGGTCGTCGAGCAGCCCGAAGTACGGATCGCCCATCCGCGTCGTCAACAGCAGCTTCACCGTCCGTGCCCTCCTCAAGAGACACGCACATCGTAGCCGGTCGGCCGGGTGTCAGGCTGGCCGGGCAGCCCGAGCACAAAACGGCCCGCACACCCAGGCTGGCGTGCGGGCCGTTCCATTCCGGGGCCGGGCGTGATTCAGGCGTCGGTGCCCATCTCGATGACGTGGTGCGGCTTGATCACGAGGGTCACACGCTTCTCGGTGGCCTTGCGGAACGGGTACTCGTCCTTGCCGAGATATTTCTTGGCGAGGGCGTCGATGTGCGCATCCGCGCCTTCGTACCGCTGTTCCACGATGGTGCCACGTACCAGCACGTAGCGCCACGGGTTGTCCTTGTCCGCCACGCTGATGGCCACCCGGCTGTCGCGCTCGACATTGTTGGACTTCACGCGGCCGGCGGCGGTATTGATCAGGACGGCACTGCCGTCCGCTTCGACATCGACCCAGACCGGCGTGGTCTGCGGCGAGCCATCCGACATCAGCGTAACGAAATGGGCCAGTTGTGGCTCCTGGAGCAGCTTGACGCCGCCGGCGGAAAGATGATCGGCCTTGGGCATGGTGCCTCCTGAGGACATGACGCAGGATGCGTGACTGACTGTCGAGCACCGAACGTGCCCGCGCAGGAGCGAAACCGCGCGGGCCGCCCGGCTATTCCCATGCCACGCCACCAGCACGGGCGACGCCCCGCGCCGCCGGCTGCCGACTTCGGCTGCTAGCGGACCGCCGCGAGGCTCGGCACCTCCAGGATGCCACCTTGCGCCGTGATCCCCGCCTGGAGCAACGCCACATTGATGTCCGGGGCGGCCCTGCCCGACCGAACCGCCAGCGCTGCCGCCACGCCGGCCGCCTGCCCCATGCCCATCGCCGTGGCGGTCAGCCGGCTGGATGCCAGCGCCGCCGAGGTCGCCGAGTGGCAGCGGCCCGCCACCAGCAGGTTGTTGATGTCCTGCGGCAGCAGCGTGCCGTAGGCCACATCATACGGCGGCACCAGATACTCTTCGTGCTGGGTTGCGGCCCTGTTGCTGTGGCGGTCCAGCTTGCCACCACCTAGCACCACAACCTCTGGGTGCCGCCGCCCCTCCCAGATGGCTTCTTCGGTCAGTATCGCCCGCCCGACGATGCGCCGCGACTCCCGCGCTCCGGCGGTCGGGCCGGTCGCCATCATGTAGGCGTCACGGAACTCCGGCAGGTTCTCCTTCAACAAGTGGAACATGGTCCAGGCGTCGCGCCGCCCCTGGATCTCGGCGCGGGTCCAGTCGTCCGGGTCGGTCATGTTGCCGGGCACCCGCGTGGCGTTGAAGTACAGGTCGTGCTTCATGAAGCGCGCCGGCCACGGGCCGCCGAACGAGTCCAACTTGCCGTCGGCGTGGGCCTGCTGAAACAGTGCGGTGCAGCGCGCCCGCAGCGCCAGGTCGGCCGGGGCGTGCACGTCGATGACCCGGAAATGCAGGCTCATCGGCTGGATTGGGTCATTGACCTCGTACGGCGCGCCGGCCCAGGCGGCCACATCGGCGTCACCGGTGCAGTCAATGACGATCTTCGGCTGAATCGCCACCAGCCCGGCTTTGTTGCTGACGATGACCGCCTCAATTGCCCCGTCGCGCGTCACGGCGTCAGCGACCTGGGTGTGGTACAGCACTCGCACGCCGCTCTCCATAAGCATTTCGTCAGCGGCCTTCTTGAACCGCTCGGGTTCGGTGGTGGGCGTCACCCAGTCCGGGTGATCGGCAACGCTGCTGATCTCACCGTTGTAGTGAAAGTTCGTCGTGTGCGGATCGCGCCCGTGGAGCACGCCCATGCGCTCCAGCATCTCGAACACGATGCCGCCGACGACTGGCCGCCCAGTCCGCGTATCGATAAAGCCATCGAACGCCGAGCCGATGACGGCGGTGAAGAACCCGCCCGAGAACCCCATCCGCTCGACCAGGAGCGTGTCAGCCCCGGCGCGGGCGGCAGCAACGGCAGCGCCCAGGCCTGCCAGGCCGCCGCCACACACCAGGACATCTGGGCGCAGCGTCTTCTCAAGTGACCGCGTGTATGCATACATGGTCGGGGTGCCCTCCCCGCGTGTCGGGACCGTACCGCGCCGCGAACGATGCGTCAACCAGCGGAGCATGGTCCCGATGCAGCCGGCACACGCCCGAAGCCCGTTGTGTGCGCGGTCGAGCAACGACCCGGCGCACAGACTGTCGCCAGCCACCTCTGGAACCATGTCAAGCGTTGAAAACCGACGATCTCCTGACGAATTCTCAACATCGTGCGCTGATCGTCGCGTCGGCGTCAACCTGCTTTTCCCAGACACGTGCGTAACATTAGTCGAATCAGTGAACGGGATTGCACAACATCAACGACAACACACGGCAGCCGTGATGTGCACACCGGCGTCGTAGCTGCCGCTGAAGATACTTGCGACCGGAGCATGCCTGGGGCGTATGATTGAGTCATTCTGGAATATACGACACAAAGGCGAGGCAAACATGCCGCAATTCCGCGACGTTGACGTATCAGCAAAGCAGCGTGTGAAGCAACGGACGAAAGGATATCAGGAACGGGAGCCATTTCGGCAGGCTGTGGCAAATCTGACGGCTGACAGGGCCATTGAGCTTACGCCGGAGAACGGTGAGTCCCTACGGAAGCTCAAGCTGAACCTTGCGCGCGCCGCCAAGGAGGTTGGGCGCAGCATCGCCTATGGCGAGACCAGCGACGACATGATTGTGGCCTGGCTGGACGAGGGTAACGCTGCCCCGAAGCGTCGCCGCCTGAAGAAGGACGCCTAGCCTTTGCAGAGTGCAGGGTCGGGTGCGCGTACCCGACCCTGCACGCAGGTAGCCAACCAACGGCGAACCGACGCCATGCGGGACGCTCGTCGCTTACGGCGTCACGAGCGTCTTGACGCCGCGCCGGTTTCCTGCCGCCTCGAATGCATCATGGACCCTTTCAAGCGGGAACCGCGTCCCAAGCAGCGGCTCGACATCCAGCACGGCCAGCAACTCGACCGCCCGTCGGAACTCGTACGCGCGGATAAACGACGTTCGAATCGTCAACTCGCGCTCGAACAGTTCGTACGTCTTCAAAGACAATTCGGCGGTAGCCGGCGGCACGCCCACCAGTACAACCGTCCCGCTCCGGCGCGGCAGCGAGATCGCCGCACGCGCCGTGACGACCGAGCCGACGGCCTCGAACGCCACGTCAACGCCGACACCGCGCGTCTCGGTCAGCAGCCGTTCGCGCGGGTCTTCGCTCATCGGGTCGATGGCGATATCAGCGCCGAGCTGCAATGCCAGCGCCCGCCGCTCAGCGTCCGGCTCCGAGACGGCCACCATCGCCGCGCCGGACCGCTTCGCCAGTTGCACCAGCAGCAGGCCGATGGTGCCCGCCCCGACGATGGCAACCGTGCCGCCAGCCCGCAAGCCGGCCCGCTCCGTCGCCCGGAGGCAGCACGACAGCGGCTCAGCGATGGCCCCCCACTCGACCGGCATCCCGGCTGGCAGCGGGTGCACGGTCTGTTCGGGCACAGCGAGGTACTCGGCAAACCCGCCGATGCGCGTGATGCGGTTCGGGCACATATACGGCAGCGCCTCGTGGCAGTAGAAGCACGCGCCGCACGACGTGTTCGGGTCAATGGCGACACCGGCGCCAACCTCGACGTTCTGCACGTCTGGCCCGACGGCGACCACGCGCCCCGACATCTCATGTCCGAGGATGCGCGGAGGCTTGTACAACGGGATCGAGCCGTCAAGCAGGTGCAGGTCGGTGGCGCAGATGCCGCACGCTGCAACGCGGATAAGCACGTCACGCCCAGTGGGCTGCCGTAGCGGCTGGCGCTCCAGTTGCATATCGTCAACGCCGCGCCACATCGCGCAGGCCATATCGTTTGGAAGCGTGGTCAAAGCTCTCCCTCCAGAGCAATGGACGGCGCCGCGGGCCGCCCTGAGGCTGCCACGTAGATGGGCACATTTGGCCGTGGGGAGTGGCTAGGCAAGTTGCCGGTAATCTCCCCGGAAGTAGACCAACGGTGTGCCTTCGTTCGCGGTTCCGTCCAGAATCTCGCCGATGAACAGCGTATGGTCACCGCCCGGCACGACCTGATAGACGTTGCACTCGATCCAGGCCAGGACGCCGTCAAGGATCGGGCAATCGGTTGCAGGGCCGTGGCGGTAGGCGACGCCCTCAAACTTGTCTGGCAGTTTGCTGGCAAAGCGCCGGGACATCTCCTCCTGGTCGCTCGACAGGATGTTCACGACAAACTTGCCGGTGTCAGTGATCGTCGCCACCGATTCCGACCGATTGTCTACGCTGACCAGACAGAGACGTGGTTCGAGAGACACGGACACGAACGCGCTGGCAGTCAGTCCGCGCAACACGCCATCCGCGCTCTTGCTCGTGATTACGGTGACGCTGCTGGCGAATGATGCCATCAGCGCAAAGAACTGCTCACGTTCGACCGGCACCCTTGCCTCCCGATGCAAAACCTGGGACGTTGGCCCAGGCCGTCCTCTGATGCTGCTGACGCCGGCGCGCATCGGCACCGACGAGCAGCAACGATAGAGTGTAGACAGGTTGGACGGAAGATTCGAGGGCGCAGGCAGCCGGATGGCGCCCGGGGGTGCCCTGCAGGGCGATTGCATCACTCGGTCAGGCGCTGAGTCCGTTGAGGACGGAGCGGAGGTAGGAGTCATCGAGCGCGGCGCAGAGGCGTTTGGTAGCGATGCTGGCACGGCGTGACGAC
>JBBQBU010000275.1:0-7752 GCA_038318015.1 Chloroflexota bacterium
AGATGGGATCTTCGGTCGCCCCGATCCGCCCTTCAGCCGCGCGTTCTCATCCTTGACCTCGGCCAACTCCGTCCGCAGCGCCTGGTTCTCCGCTGCCAACTCCTCGACCAGCGTCAGCAGCGCTCGGATCGCCTGCCGCACTCCCACGTCCGCGATCGACGCCAGGTCGAGTCGAGCTATCGCCTCGGGAACCGGCCGCTCTGCCATCTCAATCCACCACCGATGGTCAGACCCAGCTTACGTCCATCAACCCTCGCTGCCAACCCCGTTGCCTGCGTCACTTCCCCAGCTTCGCGCAGCCTTCGCTCGCCCACTCCCCGCTACACCCGACCTACCCTGCCCAATTGAGGAGATACGTTCAGGCCACCCTGGTGGCTGGTGGTGTACTCGGGACTTGCGCTGACCTCGACCGTGCTGGCTGCCAATCCGTTTGGAGGTGCGCTGCGAGACTTTTTGGATCCACGGCTGCGCGGCCGACTCTCCGGCCTGTAAGTCACGCGGTAGATGTCAGGGATCGAGGAATGGCTGAGGTGTCGTGACCTGATCTCGTCACGATCGACGACTATGCCTGGAAGTCGTCGGCGTGCGTACCCAGTGTGTCCATAAGCTGTTCGAGCGCCTGCAAGTGCTCGGCAGCCCGCTCCTGCAACTGGAGCCCGGCTGCGGTCAAGAGGGCATTGACCAGGCTCGCGCCGACCGTGTGAGAGGAGACCAGACGCGGTGGGCCGATCCGCGCGATCAGCGCCAGGTCAGCCTCACGGCCAATCGGTCCAGAGCGACGGTCGGTGATAGCAATGGCCAGGGCTCCGGCACGGCGTGCCTCACGGACCACGTGGACGGTGTCTCGGTGCACGCGGTGGAAGCCGATGGCGATAACGGTGTCGCCAGTCTCGATCAGCGTCAGCCGGTCGACCAGGTCGCCCGCCTCCTGACGAAGCAGTTGGGTCTCCGGCAAGACCATCCGCAATCCGAGCACAAGCATGTGAGCAAGCCCATGCGAGCCGCGCGATCCGAACACGTGTGTCCGGCGCGCGCCGATGATTGCGTCAAGCGCGGCGCGCATCGTGGCGGGGTCAAGCTGAGCGACCGTTGCGCGGATCTCGTCGGCATCTTCCAGCATGACCTGAAACGCGGCTTCCTCGGGGGTGGCGCCGAGCACGGCGGCACTCGCGCGCAGCCGCTGGATCCGTGACGAGGCGAAGCTGGCCCGCAACCGCGCCTGGAGATCTGGGAAGCCGGCGAACCCCAACGCCTGCGCGGCTCGTGTCACCGTCGATTCGCTGACGCCGGCTTCAGCTGCAAGGTCTGCGGCCGAGAGCACGGCCCCACGCCGTGTATCGGCCAGCAGGAGATCGACGACCCGCCGTTGCCCGCGCGTGAGCAGCCCGTAGCGTGCAGCAACAGCCAGCTCGACCTGCACAAGGCCGTCACGCTGCGAATCGCCAGGCTGCTCGATGTTTTCCATGTCTGGGGGCGAGTCTACCAGACCCATCTCACGAAGCTGGCGGTGGAACTCGTCGATGATTCGGGGATTGCAAGAAGGATTTCATGGTGCAAGTCTACTTGCACTTCGGTGGCGGTCGTTCTATAGTGGCTGGTGTCAGGCGAGGCGGCCTGGACTCGTAGCAGCGTCTGCTACCCGCAATGTTTGTGAGCCGCCGCCACTGCTGCCGGCCATTCTCCCGACGGAAGGGCGATCCTACGTGCGCGTCACTGGTGTCGAGGTCATCTGGCCGTCCAGCATCGGTCCGGCTCCGTTCTTCTTCGTCCAGGTCCACACCGACGAGGGCATCGTCGGGCTGGGGCAGGCACCTGATCCTCGCCGCACCATGCCGGTCGTGCTGGAGTGGGCCGAGAAGTTCCTGATTGGGCGTGACCCGCTGGAGCGGGAGCGATTCTGGCGCGATGCGTTCGAACACGCCGCCTTTCACGGCTACGCTGGCGCCGAGATGCGGGCGATCTCGGCATTGGACATCGCGCTCTGGGACATTGCCGGGCAGGTGGCCGGCTTGCCGCTCTATCAGTTGCTCGGCGGCAAACTCCGCGACCGGCTCCCGATCTACAACACCTGCTCGAACTACGGCGACCGCTCAGACCGCAAGATGGTGCGCGAGGAGCCGCTGAAGCTCGTTGAGGAGTTGCTGGCGAACGGCATTAGCACCCTGAAGTACTCGCCGCTCGACGCCCTGGCCGACCAGACGCGCGGCCAGTACCTCGATGAACGCGCGCTCGCTGAGACGCTGGCCCCGATTCGCGAGATCTACCGCGCTTACGGGACGCAGGTGCAAGTCGGCATTGAAGGCCACGGCAAGTGGGGGTTGACGGCGGCCTCGACAATCGCGCGGCATTTCGAGGAGGGTGAGTACAACATCCTCTGGCTGGAAGACCTGATGCGGCCGGAGCACCCGGAGCAGCTCGGCCGCCTGCGGAGCCGCACGAAACTGCTGCTCGGTGGCAGTGAGTTGCTGTTCACCCGCTGGCAGTTTCTGCCGCTGCTCCAGGCCGGTGGCACCGATGTCGTGATCGCCGACATCTCGTGGTGTGGCGGAGTCTCCGAGTTGATGCGGCTTGGCAGCCTGGCCGATACATTTAAGCTGCCGATTGCGCCGCACGACCACACCGGGCCGGTGGCCTTCATCGCGACGGCGCACGTGATGGCCGCGACGCCGAACATTCACTTGATGGAGACAACCCGCGTCTTCTACGAAGGCTACTACCCGGAGCTGGTCGATCCCGCGCCGGTGGTCCGCAACGGCGCGGTCGAACTGCCGGAGGGTCCAGGTCTCGGGACGCGCCTGCGGCCGGAGGTTTTCGAGCGGCCCGACATCCGCGTCGAGCGAGTTGAGGCAACGTCGAGTACAACATTTTATCGGTAGCGAGCAGCATGCTGGCGGCAGCCCGAAGCGGGCACGTTGGCTCGGGAGTAGTTGACTCGTTTCTACCCCGGATCTTGCAGCCGATTGCCCATCTGTCTGGTGAGGACAGGACTGCACAGGTCAGGTTAGATCAGGTCAACCCGCACGGACGCGCGCGGGACGGTGGAGGAGGACTGGCAGCATGGACGGACGATCTCAGCAACGACGCGCAGCCCGGCGGGTGTCGCGCCGCACAGTGTTGCGCCTGGGCGCGCTTCTCGGCATGAGCGTCGGCAGCGCGGCACTCTTGTCGGCGTGCCAGAGTGCGCCCGCCGCGCCGACAGCGGCCCCGAAGACCGACACGAAACCCGCAGCGGCGGCCGCACCAGCCGGCTCGCCTGCAGCCGCTGCATCATCGCCAGCCGCAGCGTCGTCACCGGCAGCAGCGGCCGCCGCCTCGCCTGCTGCTTCACCGGCGGCCGCTGCACCCTCCGGAGCCGCCGCCCAGGCTGCGCCGGCCAAGCCGTCGAGCGCCAGCGGCAAGATCGTGCTGGTCATGTCCGCCGAGCCGCCATCGCTGGAGAACTGGAAATCCAATCTCGCGGATCATCATCCGATCACGCGGAACGTGCAGGAGGCGCTGCTCAACCGCAACCCGAAGACCGCCGAGTTGGTGGGCGAACTGGCTTCAGCGTGGCAGCAGACCAGCCCAACAACCTGGCGTTTCACGCTGCGGGACGGCGTGAAGTTCCACAGCGGAACGCCATTCGACGCCGAAGCCGCCGCTATCGGCATCAATTGGACCTGGTCGAAGGAGAACAACTTCGGCATCCGCACCTCGATTGGCCCGGAGTTCGAGGCGAAGGCCATCGACAAGCAGACCCTGGAGATCACGACGGCTGCTCCTGACCCGATCCTCGCGTCGCGGCTCTACTTCGCGCCGCTGCCGGACCCGGCGCAGATCAAGAACGACGCGGCATCGCTCCCGACGAAGCCTATCGGCACCGGCCCGTACAAGTTCGTCGAGTGGGTCAAGGGGCAACGGATCGTCCTGACCGCCAACCCGGACTGGTGGGGACACGGCGGCAAAGACCCGAACGGGCAAGTCAAGATTCAGGATACCGAGTTCGTGTTCCGGCCCGAGAGCGCCGTCCGGGCCTCCATGGTGCAGGCTGGCGAGGCCGACTTTGCTCGCTTCCTGGCCGCTGACCAGTGCAACGCGGTGCCCGGCTGCCTGAAAGCACCGAGCCTGGAGACCATCTTCCTGCGGCTTGACACGATGCACCCGGCGATGGCCGACATTCGCGTCCGCAAAGCCATCGCGCTGGCGATTGACCGGCAGGCGGTAGGCGACCGACTCTTCGGCGGCGCCGGCCGGCCGGCCTCGCAACTCTTCGCCTCGACGGTGACTGGCTACAACCCGGACCTGAAGCCGTACCCCTACGACCTGGAGCAGGCGAAAAAGCTGGTGGCGGAAGCGAAGGCGGCTGGCATCCCCGTCGATATGCAACTCACCTCGGCCACCCGGCGCGGCATCTACGCCCGCCATGACGAGTTTTCCGAGTACACGGCGAACCAGTTAAAGCTGATCGGCTTGAACGCCAAGAGCGAGGTGGTGGAGCCGACCCAGCACGCGCAGCAGTTCTCGCTCGGGTTTGCCAACATTCCGAAGGAGCGTGGTTGGATCACCAACAACCCCCACAGTAACGAGATCATGGACGCCAGCCGCACAATGCAGGGGTACTACCGTTCTACCAGTGCCGCCTCGACGTTCGCCGACCCGGAGGTTGACAAGGCCATTGATGCCGCCTTGCCCCTCACTGGTGACGCTCGCCAGAAGGCGCTCCAGGCGATCACCCAGACCTTCTACGATGCCTACGCTGCCATCCCGGTCATCCACATGGACCTGATCCACGGCGCATCGAAGCGGCTTCAGTGGACACCGCGCATTGATGGCTTCCTGCTGGTCAAGGAGATGGGCCTGTCCTAGGACACGGCCATGCTGACGCCGGGCTGCTCGGAGCCCGGCGCCAGCATGGCTGCGATCAGGGAGCCGCACAAGAGCCATGATTGCCTACCTCGCACGACGGCTGGTCGGATCGGTCCTGGTCATCCTCGGGCTGATCGTGATCGTCTTCTTCGTGCTGAACATGCTGGGCGACCCGGCCCGCCTGATGCTGTCTCCGGAGGCGAGCCAGGAGCAGTATCAAGCGCTCCGGAGTCAGCTTGGCCTGGACGATCCGTTGTATGTGCAGTTCGGACGGTTCCTGGCTGGGTTGGCACGCGGCGACTTTGGCCTGTCGCTGTGGCAGAACGTGCCGGCCCTCCAACTAGTGCTGGACCGGCTCCCAAACACGCTCTACTTGACCGCCGCAACGATGGTCATCGCGGTTCCGCTCGCGGTCGGCCTGGGCGTCGCCGCCGCCTTGCGGCCCGGCTCGTCGGTCGACCGGGCCATCACGGTGGTGTCGCTTGGGGGCATCTCTGTCGCCAACTTCTGGCTCGGGCTGATGCTGATCCTCTTCTTCTCGGTGCAGCTCAAGTGGCTGCCAACCTCGGGCATCGGCGGGGTCAGCTTCGTGATCTTGCCGGCACTCGCGCTCGCGCTCCGGCCGATGGGGCGCATCGGACAGTTGACGCGCAGCACGCTGCTGGAAGAGATGAACAAGCTATACGTCAATACTGCCCGTTCAAAGGGCCTGTCCGAGCAGACAGTCATCTGGGGACATGCCCTCCGCAACGCCGCGCTGCCGATCATCACCCTGACCGGCGACGAACTGGCCGGGCTGCTCAACGGCGCGGTCGTCATCGAGACGATTTTCGCGTGGCCTGGCCTCGGCAGCCTGCTGATCGAGGGGATTGACCACCGCGACTTGCCGCTCGTGCAGGCGTCGCTGTTCGTGGTCGCGGTGACGGTCGTGCTCCTCAATCTGCTGGTCGATCTCTCGTACGCGCTGCTTGACCCCAGGGTGCGGTACCGATGACCGGCACCACAGCATGAATACGACGCTGCCAGGGAGTTCGGGCGCGTCAGCAGCCGTGAGCCGACCAGTTGGCCAGGGCCGCCCCCGTCAGCCCCGTCAGATCGGGATGGGCCTGATAGCCCGACGGCTCCTGCACGAGCCGATCACCTTCGCCTCGCTGCTGATCCTCGTAGTGATTGTCGGTGCCGCACTGGCGGCCGGGTACGTCGCGCCGCACGATCCGTACGCGCAGTCGATCATGGATCGAAACCTGCCGCCACTCACCCCGGCCGCTCAGGGCTTCCCGCACGTGCTGGGCACCGACTTTCTGGGACGCGACCAGTTGAGCCGGCTGATCTACGGCGCGCGGGTGTCGCTGGCGGTGGGGGCGCTCAGTGTGGCGCTGTCCGGCACCGTTGGTGTTACTCTCGGCTTGGTGGCTGGCTACTTCGGTGGCAAGCCCGACATGGTCATCATGCGGATCGTCGATATCCAAATGGCGTTGCCGACGCTGCTGCTGGCGCTGGTGATCCTGTATGCGGCCGGCGCGAGCTTTTGGAACGTGATTCTGGTGCTCAGTGTCACACGCTGGATGGTGTACGCCCGCGTCACCCGCAGCCTGACGCTGACCCTCCGCGAAACGGTCTTCGTCGAGGCAGCGCGGGCACTCGGCGCGTCGGACGGGCGGATCATCTTCCGCCATCTGCTGCCGAACATCCTGTCGCCGGTGCTGGTGCTCGGCACGGTCGAGGTGGCCGGCGTGATCCTCACCGAAGCGTCGTTGGACTTCCTCGGCCTGGGCATCCAGCCGCCAGAAAGCTCCTGGGGGCTGATGCTGGCGCAGAGCCGGCAGTACATTTCGTCGGCGTGGTGGCTCGTGGCGTTCCCAGGCGTCGCGATCTTGTTGACGACGCTGGCGTTCAATCTGGTCGCCACCTGGCTGCGCGCCATCACCGACCCAGTTCAACGGTGGCGCTGGCTCGGCATTCGGTCGCCCCAAGCGTAGCGGGCCAGGTGCACGGAACACTGATACCGATCTGGAGGGGAGACGCTCGTGGGGGATCGCGGCCAGGATAGCCAGCAGCCTCGGCCGGCAGCGACGACACCCGATGTGGTCGTATCAGCCGGCCACGTGCGGGCGTTCTGCTGCGAGCTCCTGGCTACGACTGGGATGCCAGCGGATGCGGCTTTGTTGCTGGCCGAGGCACTGGTGGACGCTGACCTGCACGGCGTCGAGACCCACGGCGTCGTACTACTCCCGAACTACATCCGTCGATTGCAGCGCGGGGGGATCAACCCGCGCGCGGACGTGCGGACCATCCATGACACGCCGGTCTCGGCGGTGGTGGGGCGGGCCATGTGATGGCCCGGCGGGCGCTCGCGGTGGCAATGGAGAAGGCTGCGACGACGGGTGTGGGTATCGTCTCGGTGCGGAACAGCAACCACATCGGGATGCTGGCGCACTACATGCGACTTGCAGCCGGGCACCAGCTGATCGGCATCGTTGCGGCTAATGGCGGCCCGGTGACGGCTCCCTGGGGTGGCAGCGAGGCAATGTTCGGGACCAACCCGCTCTCCGTTGGCGTTCCGGCCGACCCTGACCCGATCATCTTGGACATGGCGACGAGCACCGTTGCACGGGGCCAGATTCGCAAAGCGCAACGTCAGGGCCGGGCTATCCCGGCCACATGGGCCACCGGTCCAGACGGCGAGCCGACGACAGACGCTGCCCAGGCGATGCTCGGGCTGCTACTGCCGCTCGGCGGGCACAAGGGTTCGGGTCTCGCCCTGATGGTGGAACTGCTGACTGGCGTGCTGGGCGGTAGTGCATGGGGCCGGATGTCCTGAACGGCATCGACAACCCCGCCCGCTCGCAACAGATGAGCCAGTTCTTTCTGGTGTTCCGGACGGACCTCTTCGGCCCCGCCGAAGAT
>JBBQBU010000276.1:0-7749 GCA_038318015.1 Chloroflexota bacterium
ATGACCAGCCGTGCCGTCGCCAGTGGCGTCCGCCGGTCATATGTATGACTCGCGGCTGGTAGCGGGGCGCTCGGCACGGTTGGTTGCATCAGTAGCGCCGGCCGCGCTGCCGCCGAATGTCAAACTTCGCCGTCCGGGCGACTAGCATCACGGCCATCACGCCGGCTTGCACCGGGTCCGTCACGACGAGATCGGCCTCGCTCGGGACGCTGCCGGCCATGTTCAGCGATACCACGATGATGCCCTGCTGGCGTACTTCGCGGACGGCAGCCGCCACGTCGCCGCCCATGACCAGCGCGACGGCTCGCGGGAGGCGCGCCACGGCTCGTACGCCCTCCGCAAGATCCTCTTCGCCGACCAGCGGGATGGTGTCCACTGAGATGCGCTCACCGCGAATGTTGTGGCGGTCAGCCTCGGAGACAGCACCCAGGACGACGTGTCCGACCTGTGCGCCGCCGCCGATCACGATGATCCTCTTGCCGTAGATGCGCCCAAAAGAGGGCGCACGCTCCACTTCGCGCACAATCGGCAGCGTTTCGAGGTCATGTACCAGCGCGTCGGCGTCCTCAACGTCGCGCAACTCGAAGTAGGTGGCTACGCGCAGTTGCCACACGTTGGCAATATCCACGTAGGTGATATTGGCGCGGTGCTCGAAGATGACGCGCGTCAGGGCGTGGAGTACGCCCGGCTGGTCCGGCACTTTGACCCGCACAAGCAGTGCCAGAATGCCATCGTCATGCAGGCCAATGGTCTTGGGATCAATGAAGGGCATGTCGCCCGATGGTGCGGCGGCAGCGTCCGCGCCGGGCGCATCACCGTGGGGATAGTCGTCTGCCGTGGCCCCACCATCCTGCATACGTCAAGTGTACCGATCTCGACTTCCCGCCGCTTGCAGGGTTCGAGAAGTACCCCGCCTGGGGGATACGGCATCCCCAGTTGGGCTATGTCGCCCGAGAGTTTCACCCTACTTAGGGGGGTTAGTCAGACCAAACGGGCCATGATCTTTGCGCCTCACCAGCCGATTATCTAGTCAGCAAGGAAACGGGCGGCACATTGCCACCCAGCGCGCATCGCCGGGGTGCAGGGCGAAGCGCCGGATAGCCCACCTGGGCTGGTCCGATGGGACGGAGGACGGGCAATCGTGATGCTGCAACAGAAAAGGGAAGGCAACGAGATGGCCGACGAGGCGCAAGTCCTGGTGCAGAGTCTGGTGGAACGAGCCCAGTCTGGTGACGGAGGCGCGTTCGGTGAGTTGTACGAGCAGTTCTCTCCTGAGATATTCCGGTACTTGCTGCGGCACCTGAACGGGCGTCGCGAGTCGGCCGAAGACCTGACGGAAGAGGTCTTCCTGAAGGTGCTGGAGCGACTCGGGAGCTACCAGTTCCGTGGCCTGCCGTTCTCGGCGTGGCTGTACCGCATCGCCCGCAACCACATGATCGACCATCTGCGAGCGCGCCCGCGCCAGATTATCAGCTCGCTGGACGCCGCGCCGGAGATCCCCGAGAAGAAGGCTGAGCTGGTCATCGACCGCTCGCTTGACCGCCACGAACTGACCTACGCCCTGGAGCGCCTCACCAGCGATCAGCGTCATGTCGTGACCCTGCGCTTCCTCGACGGCTTCACCACTGCCGAGACGGCCGAGATCATGGGCAAGACCGAGGACGCGGTGAAGAAGCTGCAAGCACGCGGCCTCGTCCAGTTGCGCCGCATCATCGAACAGGCCCGCCGTCTGGAAGACTCGCCGCCGGTGGCCGCTGCCGCGCCAGCCCCGGCCGCCCGGCGCCTGTCGGCCCTGGGTGCTGCCTAGCCGTCCAGAACACGTAGGCCGGGCCATGCACCAGTGCCCGAACCTGCGCTGCCTTCCCTGAAGGGCGCGTCCTGCACCGGACGCGCCCTTCTTCATGTCCTGGCTGGTCGTATGGCTGCGATGCCCGTCACCGTGCGGCCGCTGCTAGATGTCCTTCGTCGGCGGGTCTTCGTGCAGGATGCCGCGCCAGATTTCGGTGCTGGCCCGGCGAGCAGCCAGGCTGCCCAGTGCCATCGACCCGGCGACCAGCCCGGCCCACATCACTTTCTTGACAGCATCGGGTGCGCCCTTCGTGCCGCCGCTGCCGCGCTGCTTCTGCTTCACCTTCGCGCGTGGCTGCGTGCTGGCGACCTGTGGCGCGTTAGCATCTGGGGTCCGGATCACGGAGCCGTTGGTGCTGGCGGCACCGCCGTTGCGTGCGCCGGCGTGGACCATCTTCCCATGCTGGCTGTTCGCGCTCGATTGCGCGGCCAGCGTGGCGGCCGCAGCGGGCTGCCGGTCGCCATCCTTCTGCTCGGCGGCCTGCGCCACCGCTTCCGTACGCGGGATGCCCTCGTTTGCGCGGGCTTCCTCGGTCAATGCCACTGCGCCCTCGGCTGGCATGATGCGCGAGCCATAGCGCCGGGCGTAGACCTGTGTGAACTCTGCACCGAAGAACAGAATCTGCGCAGAGTAGTAGACCCAGACCAGGAACACCAGCAGCGAGCCGGCCGCCCCGAACGTCGAGCCGATGCTGGCCTGCCCGAGGTACAGTCCGATCAGCAGCTTGCCGACAGAAAACAGCAGCGCCGTCACGGCCGCGCCGACCCAGACGTCACTCCAGGCGACGGTGACGTCCGGCAACACCTTGTAGATCGCGGCGAACAACGCGGTGGTGACGGCGAACGACAGCACGAAACTGAAGAGCTGGGCGAAAAACGCGCCGCCCGGCAAGATACTGCTGAACAACCCACTGACGGCTGCAACACCTGCGCTCAAGGCGAGCGACACCAGCAGCATGAAGCCGATGCCCAGCACCATCGACATCGAGAAGAAGCGCCGCTTGATCGTCGCCAGGATGCCGGCCTTCGGATCAGGCGCGACTTCCCAGATGGTATTCAGGGCTTCTTGGAGTTGGGCGAAGACATTGGAGGCGCTCCAGAGCAGCGTCAGCAAGCCGATGATGGCCGAGATGCTCAGACCGCTTGTGGACTGCGAGTTGGCGATGGCCGTTTGGACGGACTCGGCGGCCTGCGCCCCCAGCATACCCTCAAGCTGCCCGAAGACCTGCCCCTGCGCCGCCTCGCGCCCGAAAATTGCGCCGGCAATGGTGATGGAAAGGAGCAGCAGGGGGGCGACCGAGAAGGCCGTGTAGTAGGCAAGCGCCGCCGCCAGCCGTGACGCCTTGTCCTCGCTCCAGTCGTGGTAGGTCTCTTTCACGACGCCGAGCAGCTCCTTCGGATTCTTGAGTACGGTCATGTCCGCCATGCCAGCTCCCTCCCGCCCGTCCTGCCCGCTTGGGCACTTCTGCGCCGGTCAGAAGCAGCTTTCATGCCCAGGTCACACGAGCGGCGCGGTGCTGGTCAAACACAGGGCTGCCCCACGCCGAGCAACCTCGGCACAGAGCGTGCGTTTAGGCTGGCAACGGCTCGCCTGAAGACGAACGCCCGGGCCGACACACTGGCCTTCGTTGGCCTGAACTGAGCGCACGTGCTGAACACCAACAAGAAGGAACCGGAACGCTTCTCCAGCCGCATTGATGCCGTTGGGGAGTTCCGCATACATGCCCGCGTGTCGGCGCGGCCCGCCGGTCCGGAGCGCCCGCCTGTCGTGCTACTACATGGGTTAGTCGTATCGAGCCGCTACATGCTGCCCCTAGCGCAGCGGTTGGCCGCGCGTTACTCAGTGTCCGTGCCCGACTTGCCCGGCTGGGGCAAGAGCAGCAAGCCGCACCAGGCGCTCAGCGTGCCAGAGCTTGCGGATGCGCTGGTACGGTGGTTCGATGCGGTTGGCGTGCAGCGGCCCGTGCTGGTGGCAAACTCGTTCGGCTGCCAGGTGGCGGCCGACCTCGCGGCGCGCTACCCCGACCGCGTGGCGCTGCTCGTCCTGCTGGGGCCAACCGTAGACCCGCAGGAGCGGAACTTCTGGCGCATTGCCGGCCGCTGGCTGCTCGATGTGCCACTGGAGCCGCCCAGCCTCGTGTTCATCATCGCCCGTGATCTGTGGGATATGGGGCTGCGGGGGCTGGTAGCGTGCATCCGCGTGATGCTGGCGGACCGCATCGAGCAGAAGTTGCCCCGGATCAGTGCGCCGACGTTGGTGGTGCGGGGGCAGCGCGACCCGACGGTGACGGCGCGGTGGGCGGCCAGCGCCGCGCGACTGCTTCCGTCCGGCCGGTCCGTCGCGATTGCCGGGGCCGCACACTCCGTCAACTACAATTCGCCCGCAACGGTGACGCGCATCGTGGAGGCGTTCATGCAAGCGTGGCAGCCTCCTCAGGACGCACCCGGTCAGGACGCACCCGGTCAGGACGCACCCGTGCCTGCTCGTGCGGACGCGAGTTAGGGCGGATGCGCGTCAGGCTGTGGCCGCCACGGCCGGCCGCACCGAATCCTTCAGCTTCGCGCGTCGCCTATCTGACGACGACGCATGGTGATGCTGCGCTCTCGTACCAGGTCCAGGGGACTGGCCCGCCGCTGATACTCATTCACGGGCTGGCGGGGTCTGGGCGCTGGTGGGCCAGGAACGTCGATGCGCTCTCCGAGCAGTTTCGGGTCTATGTGATCGACTTGATCGGGTTCGGCGGCAGCCGCATCCGCAGCTACGGCAACCGATTCATCCTGAACGAGGCCGCCGACATCCTGCTGGCCTTGATGGACCGGCTCGGCATCGACCGCGCTTCGCTGATGGGGCACTCGATGGGCGGGCACATCGCCGCCGCCCTGGCCGCGAGGACGCCAGCGCGTGTCGAGCGGCTGGTACTGGTAGACGCCGCCGCCCTGCCGATCCGCCGGGGCGCGGCCAGCCATCTCCTGGCCTTGTCGGTCTCGCTGCCGCGCTTTCCAATGCGGTTCCTGCCGGTCCTGCTGGTGGACTCGTGGCGCGCCGGTCTCCGAACGATCTGGCGGGCCGGCCGCGAACTGCTCGTGTCGGACATCCAGGTAGATGTGGCGCAGATTCGTGTGCCGACCCTGGTGGTCTGGGGTGCGCGCGACCGGATCGTCCCGACCGACCTGGGGCGACGGCTTGCGACAAGCGTGCCCGGCGCGACGCTCCTGGTGGTGGATGGTGCCGGCCACAACCCGATGTGGGAGCGCCCGGACGAGTTCAATCGCGCGGTACTGGCGTTCCTGACCGGCGCATGACGGGCCGCGTTCCGGTGGCTAGATCAGGCAATGAATTCCCCGGGTCATCCCGACAGAGGAGGGATCTCACGCTGACGGAATTGCACGCGTGAGATCCCTTGCAGGCTTGGGATGACGAATGGAAGGGCGTGCTTGCTTGCGTTCGTGCGGTGGTACCCTCGTCCGTCGGGATGACCAGGTCTACCTGACTCTCTTTGCGCGAAGGACTCTCGTGGCTGTCGAGCATGACCGCGCGAGCGCCGGGCTGACCGGCGTACTGAGCGCCTTCGTGCGGGTGCCTGGTATCGGCACGCCAGCGAAGCGACCGCCGATGCAGGCTACGCCGAGAGCGCCTCGATCTCTTCGGCCAGCAAGGCCCAGCGCTCTTCAAGCTCGCCGATGCGCACCACCAGCGCCGCATGCTCCTCGGCCAGCGCTTCGAGCGCGCCCGGCTCACCGTAGTGGGCCGGGTCGGCCAGCATCGCTTCGACCTCGGCCTTGCGGGTCGTGGCCCTGGTAAGCTCCGTCTCGATCTTCCCGAGTTCGCGCTCCTGGGTGGCCGGGCCACGCTTGCGCAGGCGTTCGGCCTCGGCGCGGCCAGCCCGGTCGGACTGCGCCGGCCGCGCGGGGGCGTCGGCTGTGCCATTGCGGGCTGCGCCGTTCGCTGATTTCGCGTCGCTCTTGCCGTCGCCGCTGCCGTCCTGCGCCTCGCTCGCCGCCGCGCCGCCCGGCATGGACACGGGCGACGACGCGCTCCCGGCGGCAATCCGGCGGTCGCGGTAGCTCGAGTACGCCCCGAGGTAAACTTGCAGGCGTCCGTTGCCGACCTCGCCGACCTTCGTGGCGACGCGGTCCATGAAGTAGCGGTCGTGGCTCGCCATCACGACAGTGCCCTGGAACTGGCGCAGCGCGTTCTCTAGCTCCTCTCGGGACGACAGGTCCAGGTGGTTCGTTGGCTCGTCCAGCAGCAGCAGATTGGCCGGCTGGAGCAGCAGGCGGGCAATCGCCAACCGCGCTTTCTCGCCGCCTGACAGCACGCCGACGAGCTTGTGCGCGTCGTCGCCGGTGAAGCAGAAGCGTCCGAGCAGCGTCCGAATGGCGGCCTCGCCCCAGCCGGCCGGCGCGGCAGACCAGGCCTCTTCGAGCACCGTCCGCCCGACGTTCAGCACCTCGGTCTGATCCTGGGCGTAGTATCCCACCGTCACGCCAGCGCCCAGCATCAGGATGCCCCGGTCGGGGTGCTCCACGTCGGCCAGCATCCGCAGCATGGTGCTCTTGCCGGCTCCGTTCGGCCCGACCAGCGCCAGCCGCTCGCCGCGCTCCAGCGTCAGGGCCAGGCCATCAAAGACCGTCTGCTGGCCGTACTTCTTGACGACATTCTGGATGGTGACGACCTCGCGGTGCGACGGCTTGGCCGGCGGGAAGCGCAGGGCCATGCCGCGCTGGCTGACCTGGGGCGCTTCGACCTTCTCGATCTTCGCCAGCAGCTTTTCGCGGCTCTGCACCTGCCGGGTCTTCGTCGCCTTCGCGCGGAACCGGTCGATGAAGACCTGCTGGCGCTTCAGTTCGCGCTGCTGGCGCTCGTAGGCGGCCTGGGCAGCGTTGAATCGGCGCTCCTTCTCGCTCTGGAAGTAGGAGTAATTGCCGGCGTACTCGACCAGTTTGCCGCGTTCCAGTTCGACCGTCCGCGAAATCGTCCGATCCAGGAAATAGCGGTCGTGCGAGACGATCAGGGCCGCCGCGCCGGACGCCTTGAGGTACTGCTCAAGCCACTCCGTCGCGTCGATGTCAAGGTGGTTGGTCGGTTCGTCCAGCAGCAACAGGTCCGGGGCGCGCACCAGCAACTTTGCCAACGCGATACGGGTGCGCCAGCCGCCGGAGAACTGGTCGGTGCGCTTGGTCAGGTCGTCCTGCCCGAAGCCGAGGCCGGCCAGGATCTTGTGAATCTCGGACTCGACGCGGTAGCCGCCGCGCGTCTCGAAGCGGGCCAGCACCTCGCCGTGCCGGTCGATGAGGCGGCCTAGCTCCTCCTCGGAGCGCGGCTGCCCGGAGCCGTTCGCACCCTCACCGCCGAGCGCCTGCTCGATCTCGGTCGCTTCATGCTGGAGAGCCAGCAGATCGGCGTGAGCGGCGAGCATCTCGTCGCGCAGGGTCCGCTGATCCTGTACAGCAGCGTCCTGGGGCAGATAGCCGATGACCCAGCCGTTCGCGAGTTGGACGCTGCCGCTGTCCGGCTCCTCGTCGCCGCAGAGGATGCGGAGCAGGGTTGTCTTGCCCGCGCCATTGGCCCCGACCAGCGCAACTTTCTCACCGCCGGACACGGTGAGGGACACGTCGTCCAGAATCGGACGCGCGCCGTAACTCTTGGCGATATCAACGAGACGTAGCACGTCTGAAAGTGTGGCGGGCGCAGGGGTCAATCAGCAACGTCTGTTGGCGAGTGGCGAGCCTACGCCGGGCGAATGCGCCGTCGACGGACTACCTCGGCTACAGTGTCGTCAATGCTGGTGTACGCGACCAGTTGGTTGCTGCCGCGAAGTACAAAGCCGGACGCACCATCTTGACGGAGAATTGCCGCGCGGACCTTATCCAATCGGCCGACGATTCGCGTGAACGCCT
>JBBQBU010000277.1:0-7744 GCA_038318015.1 Chloroflexota bacterium
GCAGCGAGAACGCCCGCGCCTTCTACGGCCTCTAGCGGCCACGTTGCCTCGCGCTCCGGCCGTGATGGCCGGAGCGGCGCACATCGTTCACACCACACGTCCGCACCGTTGACCACCCGCACCGCCCCCGGACTGCTTGACCCCCGCTGATCCACGAGGGCACAGAGAGGAGCTGAGAGCTATGGTCGCGATCCTGCCAGAGCGCAAACCAGCCAGCCGCCGCACCCGGCCAGCCATGATCGACTGCGATTTCCACAACGAGATCGACTCGATCAAGGATCTGTACCCGTACCTGTCGAGCCGCTGGCGCGAGCACATCGAGACGTTTGGCATCCACGGACCGGCCGGCGGCTACTACCCGCGCTTCATGGACCACCGCGAGGATGCCAGGCCGCCCTCGGGCCGGCGCTCAGGCTCCGAAGTTGCCTTCTCGCGCTCGGACTTCCTGGACCCGTACAACGTGGCCCACGCGATGCTGATCCCGCTGACGCCGGCTGCCCGCACGCTGAACCTGGATCTTGGCGCGGCGCTGGCCTCGGCCGTCAACGACTGGCAGGTTGCCGAGTGGCTCGACCCTGAGCCGCGCCTGCGGGCCTCCATCGCCGTCTCCCCCGAAGACCCGTTCACGGCGGCTGCTGAGGTCGAGCGGTGCGGCAAGGACAAGCGGTTCGTCCAGGTCTTCATGCCGGGCCGCACCCAGGAGCCGCTCGGGCGGCGCAAGTACTGGCCGATCTACGAGGCCGCCGCGAAGTACGACTTGCAGATCATGTCGCACGCCTTTGGCTCGTACGGCAATCCGATCACCGGTGCCGGCTGGCCGTCCTTCTACGTCGAAGAGCACGTCGGACCGGCCCAGGCTGCCCAGGCGAACGTCATCAGCATGGTGACGGAAGGCGTCTTTGACACGTTCCCGAACCTCAACTTCGTCTCGGTCGAAAACGGCTTCGGCTGGATTCCCTCGCTGATGTGGCGGATGGACGCGTCCTACAAGCTGCTCAAGGCCGAAATCCCGCACATGAAGCGGCTGCCGTCCGAGGTCATCCGCGAGCATGTGTATCTGACCACCCAGCCCGTCGAGGAGCCGCACAAGCCGCACCAGTTCGCCCAGATGCTGGAGCACTTCGGCGACATGACGAGCCACATCCTGTTCGCCAGCGACTATCCGCACTGGGACTCTGACGATCCGGACTTTGCGCTGCCGAACAACCTGTCCGAAACGGTCATGCAGGCGATCCAGTTCGACAACGCGAAGAAGCTGTACCGCCTCTAGTCCACCGCCAGTCCTCACGGACCGGCCCGCTGTCCGCAAAAGCGCCCCTCATCGTCAGGAGGGGTGCTTTTCTGTGCCAGCACGGGACCGCTCGTTTGCCGGCGGTGCCGATAGCTCATTGATGCCTTGCGCTCGGGTGCCTTGCGTTGGCAGCGGGGCTGGTGCATCAGGTGAGCGTCAGGGTTTCTTCTGCGTCCAGTGTGGCCGTCCCGTAATGGCTCACGGTGCCGTATTGGTAGGCAGACTCTCCCACGATTCAGCGGCTATCCAGCAGCTATGCCCGCCGGCGCTCCAGTGTGCGCGAGCGACGCGGGTGTCACGCCCCGCTATCACCTTTCCGCGAAAGCTCTGCTCATCAGTCCGCTCTGGGTTCGCTCTCGCCCTCTACTCATCGGTCAATGCTTTGCCAATGGGCGGCTGCGACGCGTGTAGCGTCGCGCGGGGTACCGCTGCGGTGCCCCGCCGCCCATCCTTTGCCAGCTCTGACGCTGCAAACCTGGAATGACGCCGGCTGCATCGCGTATGCGCCTACGCCAATTCGGCCAGGCCGTCCGGCTCCGACTCGTAGCCGAGTTCCTCGAATGTCCCGCGATCCTTCGAGAGGAACACCGAGTCCGTCAGGACTTCTTGTACCGCGCTCACGGGTATGTAGAGGTGCTTCCCCATACCCAGGAAACCGGTCTTGATCTCCATGATCTCGTCGGTGGGGTGGATGCTGGTCGTCGGGCCTTCGCTGGACGCTTCGCCCACGGAGTTCTGGCGGTGCAGATGGGAGATGCTCCCGACCTTCTCGCCGGTCACGTCGCACACGTCCATGCCTGGGATGATCCGTCCGAGAAAGAGTCGCTCCGTTATTGGTTGCTCCATGCAGGCACCCTCGTTCCTCAAGTCGGGGTCGGGGGCTACATCGCGTGACTGCGAGGCGACGCTGCCCGTTCCCCACACCCACGTTGCTGCACAGTGCGTGCCAGCGTCGCAGGGGCGCGCGGCGTCTTATCGTGCAGGCGGGTCAGGGCAGCGCGGCGAGGCCGCGCCGAGCGATGGTCGGGAAGTCAGACACGATGCTGTCAACGCCCCAGGCCGCGCAAGCGTGCACGTCTTCAGCGGTGTTCGCCAGCCAGCCGATAACGGCAAGGTCCAGGTCATGCGCGGACTGCACCAGCGATGCCGAGCCGGTTGGCATCGGTACGGCAATCTGGCGGCAGCCCAGCCGGTGTGCCGCTTTCAGCCCTTCAAGCTGTTCGAACCAGCCGGCCAGCGCCCGTGGGAAGAACGGCGCGATAGTCGCCAGCAGTTCAAGCGCCGGCTCGCTGGTGGACATCACCAGCACCCGGTCAGCGATCCAGCGGCGCTCGAACGTCTCGGCGACCAGTTCGCAGGCGGTCCGCAGGCGCTTGGGCGTGTCCGGCTGGATGCTGACGATCAGCCGTTGGATGCCGCTACAGGCGTCGAGCGCATCGTCAAGGGTGGGGATGCCGGTCGCCTCGGGCCAGTCTGGGAACGCGGCGCGGGCGTCCAGGCTCGCCAGTTTGGCAGCCTTCATGCGCGACACTGAGCCGCGCGCGGTTGTCGTACGGTCCACCGTCTCATCGTGGATGACGACCAGTTCATGGTCGGTTGAGAGGCGCACGTCAAGCTGAACACCGTCCAAGTAGAGGGCACGGGCATAGCGAAAGCCGGCTTCGGTGTTCTCCGGCGCTTCGCCACGCGCGCCCCGATGACCGTACAGCAGCACGTCGCCTGCCCTCCCCTTCAGCAGGATAACGAACGAGGGCACCGCGAAGGTGCCGGGGCTCCCTGGCCTTCCCAGTTGACGCCCCGTTGCGACACATCAGGCGCTTGGCAGAGCGATTGACAGGATGAACCTGAACCGTGCGCCGTGGCCGGGCGCCTCTCGGCAGGGATCTGTATGCCCTGGGCCTTGGCCTGATCGCACCGGCGTACCGGTACGCCGGCCTGAGCGTGGTGCCGTCGGCGCTGACCGTGTACCTGCTGCTGGTGCTGACGTGTACCTGGGCGGCCGTCAGCGGCGGGCGAGACGCAGGGCGGCAACGGTGCAGGTCGCGCCGATGATCGACGCAGCGATGGTTGCCAGGAAGCCGGGCGCGAACGTCCCGACCTGATCGTGCAGCATGGCCGTGCCCCACGGCCCGAGGAACGCCCCGGTCCCGAAGCCGACGTCAAGGATGCCGGTCATGCGGCCGAGGCGCGGCCCGGCAAACGTCTTCGTCTGCGCCGCCCCGAGCGTCACGCCGAGCAACCCGCGTCCCATGCCCCCGGCAAGCACGTACAGCCCCAGCAGCCAGAATGCGGCGGGCGAACTGAAGACCAACCCGACCGTTCCGAGTGCAAACAGCGACAGCGCGATCATGAGCATCCGGCTGAGGCCGAGCCGGTCCACCAGCCAGCCGCCGCACACCGACCCGACAGACATCATGGCTCCCCAGGCGCCGGCCGCGCTGGCCGCGAGCGTCGGAGCGAACGCCAGGTCCAGCAGGTAGGCCACCTGATGTGTCGGCACCAGCATCTGGAAGCCGAGCGAGGCGTTGGCGACCAGGAACACGAGGCAGACGACGCTCAGGGCGGCCGGCGCACCGTCTGCGCGCGCGGCGGCGGCAGCGGTGGGGCGGTGCGGCTCAGGGCCGGGCGCGATCCAGGCGGCCAGCGGCAGCAGCAACAGGGCAACGACCGCCGCAAACACCAGCGACGCCGTGCGCCAACCGTACGCATCGACGATCAGTTGGACGCCCGGGCTGACCAGCAACGAGCCAAGCCCCTGGCCCATAAACGCCAGCCCAAAGGCCGTGGCGAACCGTGCGCCGGTCCGCAGCGACAGCAGTTTGATGAGCGTGATGAAGCCGATGCCGCCGGACCCCAGCCCGACTACGAGCATGTAGCCGACGTACAGGTGCCAGATCTCGGTGGCGAGGCCGACGATGACCGTACCGAGCGCCATCACAGTCGAGCCGGCGATCATCAAGGTGCGGCATCCGAGGCGGTCCACGGCGACGCCCACCAGGATCGCAAGCAGGGCGTATAGCAGCAGCCCCGCTGAGTAGGCGCTCGTCACCTCGGACAGCGCCCACCCCCGTTCGTGGACCATCGCCGGATAGATGACGGCAAAAGACGTCCGCGACCCCATCAGCACGAACATCGACGTGAACGCAAGACCGACGGTCGGCCAGTGCAGCCTGTCGAAGGGCGCGTTGATGCTCGGTGCGGCGAGTGGCGACGATGATGCAGTTGGACGTGCGGATGCCGAGCGCACGCCAGGAGTGTAGCCTGGACGGCGGCCCGGCCGTCGATTGTCTACAGGCCGTAGGTGCGCATCGTGGAGTGACGGGGCTTGAATACGCGCGTCGGTGCAGCCCTCACCCCGCCTCCTGCTCTCCCGCTTGCGGGAGAGCAGCCGGCCCGTCTCCCCTGGCCCACGCATGGGAGAGGGGCCGGGGGCAGGGCCTTTTCACCTTGACTCAAGGAGGAATGGCTTCGTGCCCTCATCGACTCCAGGCCACTGTAGGCCCAGCCGCCTCTGCCTTGGACACCAAGCCCTAACAAGTCGTCAAGGTGAAAAGGCCCTACGACATTGGAGGTCCTCGACTCTCAGGACGGAACAGCCACAACGCCGGTTTATCGGATGACAGCATGAAACCGGACCGCCATTCACGGGTGTTTCGGCAGGACGTGCGCAGTCTGGCACCTGGGCAGTTATGTGCTCCAGACGGAGGCGCGCGGCACTGCTCTGCGCCCAGACTGAGCCGCTACTCGGTACACGGCTCGAAGAGCTGTCGGATGAACTGGTGCTGGCTGGGGATCCCACCGCCGAGGATCACTTCGTTGTCTATGCGGGCCGCCACGGTCGGCGCGTCGATCGAGCCACTGAACGTCCCGCCGCCGGTGCCGTCGGTCGCGAAGGTCCCCACGAAACGGTGGACCCCGGCCGAGCCTCCTTCAACGTCGACATACACATCGAACGACGAGTTGGGGGTAGCGTCGACGAGGTCTACATAGACACGCAGTCGGACCCCGGACCCGACGACAGTTCGCGTGGCGCCGGTGGTCCCGCTTCCTCGTGGCGCCTGTTCGCGCGTGAGCGGCCCCAGACACGGGAACACTGGGGTCGGGGTGGCCGTTGCGGTCGGAGTCGGTGTCTCGGTCTGAGTCGACGTGGGGCTGGTCGTCGCCGTGGCCGTCGGAGTCGGTGTCTCGGTCTGAGTCGGCGTGGGGCTGGTCGTCGCCGTGGCCGTCGGAGTCGGTGTCTCGGTCTGAGTCGGCGTGGGGCTGGTCGTCGCCGTCGCCGTGGCCGTCGGAGTCGGTGTCTCCGTCTGAGTCGGTGTTGGCGTAGCTGTCGATGTCAGTGTTGGTACTGCCGACGCGGTCGGTGATGGCGTGAGCGTCCAAGTAGCTGTAGCCGTGGACGTGGACGTCGTGGTCGGTGACGGCACGACTGTCCCCACCACGGGCAGCGTGGCCTCGGCGGTCGGCGTGTACGATGGTGAGGCCGTCGGCGTTGGCGTCCCCACGCCATGCGCCACGAGGGCCACAGGCGTCCCCATGCCGTGGAAGCTGGCGAGCGGCAGGCCGAGGATAATCGAGCCGAAACCGGTAATCGTGCGGAGTTCCGCGCCCAATCCCGTGCCGATCCGGATCTGGTCGCCGACCGCGAACCCATCGGTGGATGCCACCTCCAGGCGCGTCTCGCCCGTCAGGGCCGCGATCACCAGGAACGTCAGGCCTGGCGTCGCCGGGCCCTGGTTCGGGCGGTTCTCGCGGTCGTCGGGCTGCTGCTGGAGGGACTGCTGCTCGGGCACGGAGAGCGACCCGGTGCCCAGGCCGGGGTTGTCGGTGCCGGTCGGGTTGCTGCTCGCCGCCGGCTCGGTCACCACGGTGAACAGCGACGCCGACGGGTCGAACCGGTCGTCCACGACGTCGCCTCGGGACGTCACCGTACGCTTCTCGCCGCGCCGCAGCGCCGCTCCGGGGCCGGGATAGTCCACCACGCCTTGGCCCACGGCCACCGTGATGTCCCCGCCCGCGTCGGCGTGGTGCCCGAAGACGGTGCCGCGCACCATCGCCACTGTACCGCCGGAATCGACTCGGTACGTCGAGCCCGGATTGGCGAGCGTCACCACGCGGTGGACCGTCGTGCCCAGGACGCTCTCCACGCCGATGGCCGTCTGTGTTCCCTCCTGGCCGAGGTCGCGCAATACGATGGTCGTGTCACCGCCGAGTTCGACCTCGGACCCCTCGAAGAACGTCACCAGCGCCGAGGCACGGCCGACCGTCGCCACCTGGTCGCCCCGGCCAAGCGTCATCCCGCTCCGCGCGGGCGAGACCGGCGCGCCGTCCGCCCTGAGGACGCCGACGACCCCAGAGAGCACCGTCAGCGTCGCCCCGACGGCCTGGGCCCGTACGTGCGGCAAGCCGGGACCGAGCGTCCCGAAGCCCGCCGTCAGCAGGAGCAGCGCAACCAGCACCCCACGCAAGGCGCGGGCGCTGGGAAGCCGGGGCACGGGGTGACGGCGGGCGGGCATGACGATCCCTCTTACTTCCGGGCGGACGGAGCAACATCAAAGGCTACCCGAACGGCCTGACCTCTGCACTCGAAGTCCGCACCCCCCCGGCCGTCGACTACATGGTAGCGACTCCACCCTGGGGTCACAACTCGGAAGAATCACCCCGTCGGTCGAGATATGGTTACCGACTGACGGAGCGGCAGGGCCAGACTGAGCCCACGAATGACAGGATCGTCGGTTAGAGTTGGCGGTGCGGGGTGCCCGTCCAGACGTGGACGCGGACCACACGGAGGATCGGCCCGACGACGCCCCCCACCCCCGGCCCCTCCATCCCACCATGGGGCCCCTCGGCTACGCCGGATCCCCACGGCCCCGCACGCGGGAGAGTGGAGAGGCACCGTTCCTCATGATCGCGCGATCATGAGGACGGTACTGTCACGCTTCGGGGCCACGCGGGTGAGCACGCCGTCGGGATCTTCCTCGTCGGCCCCGGCCACGTCGATGGCGGCCACCTATTCGCTTCCACGAACTGCGGCCCCCCTCGGCTGCCCCGGATCCCTGCGTCGCTCAGGGCGAACTGCCACCGCTCCGGCTGTCGGGGCGGATTCGGGCGGGTAGTCGCCTTCGCTCTCATCACGAGCTCGCCGCCTGACCACCCCTACAGAAGTGAGTTACACCCCACTCGTCAGGGTCATTTCACCTTGAGCCGAACTCGGGACATTCCGGTGATTCTGGCGTCGATTGCTCCAGTGCAGCGCACTATTGAGCCCCGGATTAGCGGAAAGTCCTCTCCGACGGCACTGGCGACGCTTGAGGTCCAGCGTTACGAGCAGCCCAAATCGTCAAGGTGAAAAGGGCTCTGTCTCACTTTCGGTGCAGGTCGTCAGGGAGACGTAATACTGATAGAAGGTGCGCTCACGTTGGGTGTGCTCTCCTTGGAGGTGTTCCCTGCGCGTCC
>JBBQBU010000278.1:0-7706 GCA_038318015.1 Chloroflexota bacterium
CAACACCACGCTGATTGTCATCAGTGGTGTCTTCTTGCTGATTGGCTATTATTTCATTCGACAGCGGAAGATCGAACTTCACAAGCGAAGTATGCTCACGGCGACGGTCTTCGCGGCACTGTTTCTGGTGGTCTACGTGACGCGCGCGCTGCTCTTCGAGACGAAAGTGTTCGCGGGCGAAGGCTGGGTACGCGCCGTGTACCTGATCATCCTGGTCAGCCACACGATTTTGGCGATCCTGGTGGGGCCGTTTGCGCTGGTCACGCTGCGCCGGGCCTTGAAGGGCGACTTCCCGAAGCACAAGCAGATTGCCCGCATCACCTTCCCGATGTGGCTGTACGTGGTCGTGACGGGCTGGATTATTTACTGGATGCTGCATTCGCAAACCGTCGTTTCATACTGACGGGCGGGGTGCCTGTCATAATCGTGCGGCACGGCTGATCGGCGGTGCGCCACAGTTTTACCCGAACGCCGAGCGTAAGGCCGGCCGCACTGGACTGGACTGTAACGAGTGTCTCAGCGGTCGCTGCCACCAGTCGCAACAGTGGGGCAAGGAGTTGGCACGGATCGTGAGGGTATCCGTCATAGCACTCGCTGCCAATCGGGAGGCCAGATCGTGGAACGAGAACAGATGGCGGAGCGGACGCCCCAGGTCGGCGATCACGTCACCTTTATGGGGACGAATGTCACCGGGGACGTGCAACGCATCGACCGGAGTCAGGGCCACGACCGAGTCAGCTTCAAGGTGACCGAGGTGCTCGGCGCGTCCAGGAAATCGAAGGCGGCGCGGGCGTTTCGCGGTGCCTGGATCACCTGCCAGCCCGAACTGCTGGTCACACGGACCACAGCCGCACACGACCTCAGCGTGACGCCCCCCGACCTTGACGGCGTGATGCGCTCGCAAGTGGACCGTCTGGCCTCGGAATTCGCGCCCCGGTATTCGCGAGAGCAGGTTGAGCGCCGCGTCGCGTTGTCCGCGTCACGCTACGCTGATGCGCACGTCACGGCGTTCGTCCCGCTGTTCATCTACCGCGACGCGCGCTCAGCGTTGGCCGGCAATGGCGAGACACCGCAGTAGTACGCGCCAGGACGCCGAGCGCACATGACGCGTCCGCGCAAGATGAGGATGAGGCCGCACGAGCTGTACGGCAGCCTAGACGCGCTGCTGTCGCCAGAGGCTTTGGGCCGGATCGAGGGGCGTACGGTGGCGCACGTACGCCAGCAGCCGTTCACGTCACAGTACGGCGGGGTGTCCGGCAACCCGTTCCTGACGGTCGAGACGACCGGGCACGACGGCACCGCGCGTTCGTACATCGTGAAGCGCACGGCACCCGCCTGGGACATCATCATGCGCGTCACTGGCGACACAGCCTGCCGCGAGATGCTCGTCTGGCAGCGCGGGCTGCTCGATCAGCTCCCGCCCGAGGTCGGCCATACGGTCATTGCCGGCGCAATTGACGGCGATGGCTGGGCCTTGCTGCTGCGCGACATTGGCGACCTGATGCACCCATGCCAGCGCTGGCCGAGCGACGGCTGGGCGCCCCTCAGCCAGCGCGAACTCCTCGTATTTCTCGATGGTCTGGCGGCGTTCCATGAACGGTACTGGGAGGACACCGCCCTGCTTGATCCGGCGTTCGGCCTGTGCGAGCTATCGGCGCTGTACGCGTCGTTCTCACCGGCCGTCGCGGCGCGCGAAGCCGGCAGTCCGCACGCGCTCATCACCATCCTCCGCGAGGGCTGGCAGCAGTTCGAGCAGATGGCCGCACCGGGCCTTGTGCGGCTGGTGCAGACACTCCAAACTGATACCCGCCCATTGCACGATGCCCTGCGGCGGTATCCGTGGACGCTGGTTCACGCAGACCCAAGCTGCAAGAACTTCGGGATCACGCTTGCGCCCGACCCGCAGATCATCCTGTTTGACTGGCAACTGGTGACGCGGGCACCGCCGGCCGTCGATCTGGCGTTCTTTCTCTCGCTGTTCTCGGCCGTCCTGCCGGTGTCCTATGACGAGGCCATCGACCAGTACCGGAGCCGGCTGGCGGCGCGCCTGAGCCACCGTTTCGACGACCGCTGGTGGCAGCCGCAGCTTGACGTGGCGCTGCTCGGCCAGTTCCTGCGCTTTGGGGCGTTGCTGTGCTGGCGCATGACCCACCACGAAGACATCGCCGTGCGGGAGCACTACCGGGCGGTGCTGGACTGGTGGTCCCCACGGGCGTTGGCCGGTGCCGCCCGCCTCTGACGGCAGCCGGCCGGGCGGCACGCCGTGTCCCAGAAGTGGGACACGACGCGCACACCGCGAGTCACCTTGCAGTGGACGAATCAGGACGCCTGAAGGGGTCCGATCATTGCGTCGTAGGCTCAGCGCAACCCGGAGCGGATGAATGCGTCGACGACCTGCCGCTGCAAGACAAGGTAGAGGGCGAAGATCGGTAGTGACGCAAGGCTGGCCGCCGCCATCAGCGGCCCCCACAGGTCGCCCTCCTGAGTCATGAACATCTGGAGGCCGACTTGCACGACCGAGTTCTCGATGCGGCGGGTCACCAGCAGCGGCCAGAAATACTCGTTCCAGGTCGAGATGAACAACAGGATGCCGAGCGCCGCCAGCGGTGCGCGTAGGTTCGGCGTGACGATGCCCCAGAGTGTGCGCCAACTTGACGCGCCGTCAAGCTGGGCAGCGTCCATCAGGTCGCGCGGGAACGCCTTCATATACTGACGCATCAGCACTACCGAAAATGCCGCCGCAAGCTGCGGCACGACCAGCGCCGCCAGCGTGTCCAGCCAGCCGAGCCGCGCGACGAGCACATAGTTTGGCAGCATCGTCACCTGAAGCGGCACCAGCCACGTCCCCACAAACAGCAGAAAGAGCAAATTGTCGCCAGGGAACCGCCAGCGCGCGAACGCGAACGCCGCCAGCAGGCTGGTCAACAACTGCCCCCCCGTTTGCAGCGCCGCCATCAAGAACGTCGTCAGCAGCATCCGGCCCATCGGCACGTTCTGCCACACGAAGGCGTAGTTCTCGAAGCTGACCGACGTGGGGATCAGCGCCCGGTCAAAGATGTCGGTCGGCGGCTTGAGCGAGGTAGCGAGCATCCAGTAGATCGGTGCGAGGCAGACGACACTCAGGACAACCAGGACGGCGTGGCTGCTGATCACGCGCAGGTTCAGACGCATGGGCATGGGCGGTTCAACTTTCGTACAGATGCCGGACGGCCCGGCGGCATAGCGCCGCCGCCCGCCACAGCCGTCACGCGTCGTAGAACGAGAAGCGGTCCATCAACTTCGTGAAGAACCACGCCAGCGCCCCAAACGCGGCGAAGAACAGCACTGCTGACGCCGAACTCAGACCGACGTTGAAGCTGCGGAACCCAAGCTCCCAGAGCAGGTAGTAGATGCTGGCCGTGCTGCCAAGCGGGCCGCCTTGCGTCAGGACGCTAATCATCGGGAAGGTCCACTGGCCGGAGAGCAAGATGGTCAGCAGCACCACGAACGTGACGGTGGGTGACAGCAGCGGCAGGGTGATATAGCGGGCGACTTGCCACGACGACGCGCCGTCAACGTTCGCAGCGTCCAGGTAGTCCTGGCTGACGTTGGTCAGGCCGGCCGAGAACAGCAAGATGCTGAAGCCGAGCAACTTCCAGCCCGTGATGCCGACAATCGCCCATACTGCGAGTTCCTGGCTGCGAAACCAGTTGAACGACGCGGTGCCGAACAGGTCGGCAAGGCCCGCGTTCAGCAGGCCGTGTTGTGGGTGGAGCAGCCAGCGCCAGACGATAGCCACCACGACCGGTGCAATCAGCATCGGCGTGAAGATGATCGCTCGGTAGATGCCGCGCATCCGGCCGGCGATCCCCTGCACCAGCAACGCAATGCCCAGCGGCAGCACCACCGAAAACGGCAGCAACCCGACGATGTACACGCCCGTGTTCCACAGCGCCTGCCCCATCTCCGGGAGGGTCAGCACCCGGCGGTAGTTCTCGAGGCCGACCGGCACGCGCGGCGTTGTCGGCAGCAAGTTCCACTGGTAGGCGCTGAGTTCTAGCGTGCCGACCAGCGGCCGGTACACCCAGATGACGATACAGAGCAGCGCCGGCAGGACGTAGAGGTACGGCTCGGCGCGCTGGAACACGCGGCGGGCCTGCAGCCGAAGCGACGCCCGCCCGGCGTTCAGGCTCGCTGACGCCGTCGCTGCTCCCGCATGCTGACCTGGCACACTGACCTGGGCCATGCGGCTAGCGTCCCTCGACCAGGGCAGCCCGCAGTGACTCCACCTCAGCGGCAGTGACGCCAATCTGCCGCAGGTACGCATCAACGCCGCCAAACCGCTCGTCGATATCCGCGAGCGTGGCGAGCATTAGATCAGCCGGACAGCCCAGCAGCAGCCGGTACTGTTCCCAGGCGTAGCCGGCCGCCTCGGCCCGGCCACGCGCATCCGCGAAGTACGCGTCAGTGAGGTAGGTGGCGGTCAGTGCATAGTCCTGGGCGATGGTGTCATGATCCACGCCTGCCAACGCCAGCAGCAGCGCCGAGACGATGCCGGTGCGGTCCTTGCCGGCCGTGCAGTGCACCAGCGCCGGCAGCGCCCCCGGCTGTGCCAGCGTGCTCATGATCTCCCGCAGTTCGGCCTGCCGCTCATGGATCATCGCGCGATACGCCCGTGAGAGGCTGTCGGCGGTCAGTTCGCGGCGGGCTGCGGATGCCTCGGGTGCGGCCGGGTTTGGTGAGAGCGACACCCAGACGTACCGCACGCGGCCCGACTGCGCCAGGACGTTCGGGGCATCCTGCAGTTCGGCGTCGCGGCGCAAATCGATGACCGTGCGCAGGCCGGCGTCCAGCAGGTGCGCCTGCCCGTCGGGGGTCAGCCGGTGCAGGCTGTCGGCGCGGAAGACGGTCCGCCACCGGGTCGTGCCGCCATTCAGCGTCTGGTATCCGCCGAGGTCACGCACGTTGTAGGTGCCGTCGAGCGGCAGGCGCCGCGCCGTCACGACCGTCGTGTCGGTGCTCATAGCATCGCACCGGCGGTGACCGGCTCGACAGCGGGGTCAGCAGACGGCATGGCGGTGAACGTCTTGTGGTGCCGGTACAACTCGCGCTGCATCGTCGGCAGCGCCACCGGGTTGACCATCAGCCGGCCGTCGCGGACGGTGCAGAGGTTGAAGCCGACGCCATCCAGACCACGCCCACCGTCACGGATGCTTGGGTCCAACTGATAGGCCGTGGCCGGTGCCGCGACGTGGAGCGTGCCGCCGAACAGCCCGAACGTCGGGACGTGGGCGTGACCGCAGAGCACGGCCATGACGTCGTGGCGGGCCAGCACCGCGCCAAACGCCTCACGGTCTTCCAGCAGGTAATCATCCGGGCGCGGCACACCGCGCGGCAGCGACGGATGGTGCAGGCCGACAATCTGCCCACCCGCCGCGCCTTCGCTCAACTGCTGATCGAGCCACCGAAGCTGCTCGTCACCCAGGAAGCCGTGCACCCGGCCCGGCACCAGCGAGTCCAGCATGATGAACGTTATGCCCCGGACGGTAGTGCTGTAGTAGTGCTGGATCGACTCGTCGTCGGCGTCGCTCTGCCCGAGGATGATGCGCCGGAAGGGCAGCCGGCTGTCGTGGTTGCCCAACCCGAGCAAGACCGGTACGCCGAACGGCCGGAACTCCTCGTCGATGATCTGCCTCAGCAACTCGTAGCTCTCCGGCTCGCCGTGGTTGCTCAGGTCGCCTGTAAGGACGAAGCAGGCTGGATCAAGCGCCATCTCGCGCACGCGCTGGGCGACGTTGCGGAGGTTCTGGGCGGTGTCGGTGTCGTACGCTTGCTGGCCGACGGGCGCAATGTGGGTGTCGCTGATGTGAACGAAGGTCGTGCGGTCAGTCATCGTGTGGGCTCCCGTGCTCGGTCGACCGGCAACCGTCGTGTTGGCAGTCGTTTGGCGGCGTTGGGCGCGCGGCCCTACTTCGGCATCAGATCCTGGGCGCGCGCCTGGGTCTCTTGCAGGGTCGTCTTCGGATCCTTGTTGTTGAAGAGAATCTCTTCGACAGCCGACAGGAACAGCTTGCGAATCTGCAAGTGGTTCTGGCCGGGATACGAGTACGACGGCTCCAGGCGCTCCATCTGCTCAACGTTGGTGCGGATGAGCGACAGATTCTTCCAGGGCTTCAGGTAGCGGTCGTCTTCGATGATGCCCGTCCGCAGCGGCAGGTATCCGATCTCGGTCGTAATGATCGTGAACGCCTGCTCGCTGGTCAGGTGCTTCATCAGCTCCCAGGCGGCGCGCTGCTTGATCGGGTCGGTTGCCAGGATCGCCAGGCTGCTGCCAGAGTTGACCGGCACGGCCGGCTTCTCGCCGAAGCTCGGCATGCCCGTCGCGCGGACCTCGAACTTGCCTTCGGCCGACTTCAGCAGATTGGACTGATTGGCGCTGGTGGTCAGGAGCATCCCCAGCCGACCGGCCTGGAATGCCTCAGTGGAGTCCTTCTCGGTCATCTTGGCGTGCGCGCCAGATTGCACCATGCCCTGCCAGAAGGTGAACGCCTCGACGGACGCCGGCTCACCGAACAGGATCTTGGTGCGCTCCTCGTTCATGATGCGCGCGTCGTTGCTCCGCAAGATGCCCTGTGTGCACCAGTCCTGCTCGATGCACTGGATGTAGATGCCGTCTGCGCCGCCCGCCCGCTGCTTGATCTGGTCGCCAGCCTGCTTCACGTCAGCCCAGGTGCGCGGCGGTTTCGCGGGGTCGAGCCCCACCTTCTCGAAGATGGCGGCGTTGTAGAACAGCGTCGGGGTGCTGAAGACGTAGGCCAGGCCCTGCAGTTTTCCCGTGCGCTCAGTGAGCTTGAGGCCGCGCGGGTGCAGCGGGTACTGCCCGCCAAGGTGCGCGTTCAACTCATCGGCGGGGACGATCTCGCGGAGGTCTTGTGGGCGAAGGAACTCGATGTTCAAGTCCCACTCGCGCAGCAGCAACTGCGCGAGGTCCGGCGGATCGCCCGCCACCAGCTGCGCCTGCACGCTCGGGAAGATCTCCTGCGCCCCGGTCGCCTTCGTCTCGACCTTGATGTTCGGGAACTTCGCCTCGAAGTCCGTGATCATCTTCAAGGTCGCGTCACGGCCCAGCCCGGCCGACGCAAGGTTGTAGTTCTCGAACCGAATGGTGACGGTACGGTCGTTCGGCAAGGGGGGCAGCTTGGCGACCATGGAATCAGCGGCTGCACCGGCCGGTCCAGTCGGGGCAGCTGGCGTGCATGCGGTCGCCAGAAGAACGAGCACGGTCAGAAGGGATAGGCACAGACGCGCGACTGGCACGATTCTCTCTCCCACTACTTGCCGTGGACGCTGAAGGCTGACCCGCCAGCGCAACAGACATCAGCAGGGCCGCGCTGCCCCTGCTGACGGTATCGGGTGCCTGTAAACGGAGGGTTAGCGCATGCCGAACTGTGATAGGCAGGGTGTTAACGTCTGTTCCCGGTGTCTACACTGCGGTGTGAGCAGCCCTGCACGGCCATCTCCTGACAACCGCGGATGGTGCCCGCCAGAGACCCCGTGGTCGTGCTCACGTCAATACAGCATGGTCCGAGGGGCGCCCTCCAAGCGCACTCAAGGAATTCCTGTTTGATCCCGCGCTAATCGAAGCGCGGATAGGGAGCCTGTCCGGCGGCGAGCAATCGCGCATCTTGCTCGCGCGCGAATTCGCGCGCGAAGCCAATTTGCTGGTG
>JBBQBU010000279.1:0-7699 GCA_038318015.1 Chloroflexota bacterium
GACCTCGGCGACGGCGACATGGTACCGTACCGCCGAGTTGGAGGTGCCCTGCTGATGGCACAGCGTCGCAAGCGGTATACCGCCGCCGACGTTCTCGGCATCGCGGAGGGCGACGACGTTCGCCACGCAGTCTTTGACGGGCTGCCGTTTCGCGGCGTCAGCCTGAAGGAGTGCGTCTTTGAAGACTGCTCCTTCGAGGGCAGCGACCTTCGCAACGTCAGCCTGAGCGCCGCCAGCTTCACGGACTGCGCCCTGACGAATGCGCTGGTAGCCGGCGCGTCCCTCTTCGGCACCACCTTCGAGCGGTGCAAGTTACTCGGCGTGGACTTTCACGAGGCGGTCCGCACCGAGGCGCTGGTGTTCCGTGCCTGCAACCTCGACTTGACGGACTTCCGGGGGCTGAATCTGCACGGCGTCGTCTTTGACCGCTGCTCGCTGGTGGAGGCCGACCTGTCGCTGACGACGCTGAAGAAGGCGTCGTTCGTGGAGGCCGACCTGACGAGCGCGGCCATGCGTGAAGCGGCCTTCGAGCAGACCGATCTGCGCGGTGCCAACCTGACCGGCTGGAGTCTGCGGCACCTGGACTTGCGTGGCACGATCATGGATCGCCGGCAACTGGAACAGTTGGCCGGCGAGTTGGGCATTCAGATCCTCTGACGGCCCGTCGTCCGCGTTGCGGCCCGCCCGTATCGGGCAAGGCGGCCGGGGCTTCGGGCCGGGACCAAGCGCATGTCGACGGTATTGGAGCGGCGGGCGTGGCAGCTCCACGCCCCAGCCAGGAACGGCTCCCCCACTCCCCCATGCGGGAGAGGGGGCCGGGGGGTGAGGGCTGTCGCCTCAGGGCCGGGGGGTGAGGGCCTCAGACTGGCACTGGCCGGCTGGACCCTGTTCCCGCCGGGTCGTCGGTTGGGGAGTGGCCGGCCTCGCCGTTGGTGCTGCCGTTGCCGGTGGCACCCATGCGCGCCGTGGGCACGAGACCGCTTTCCAGCAGCGCCTCGTTCTGATCCTCGAACAGCTTGCGGTAGAGGCCGTGCTGCGAGAGCAGCGCGTCGTGGTCGCCGCTCTCCACGATGCGCCCCTGATCCAGCACGTAGATGATGTCGCTCCGCATCGCCAGGGCCAGCCGGTGGGTGATGCTGATGACCGTCTTGCCGGCCGTCACCGCCGCCAGTTCTTCCAGGATCTCGTGTTCCGTCTCGGCGTCCAGGGCACTGGTCGCCTCGTCCAGAATCAGGATTGGGGCGTTGCGGAGGAGCGCCCGCGCGATGGCGAGGCGCTGGCGCTGGCCGCCGGAGAACCGGCTGCCGCGCTCCCCGACGATGGTGTCGTAGCCGGCCGGCAGCGACATGATGAAGTCGTGCAGGCAGGCCGCCTTTCCCGCCGCCACGACCTCCTCGTCGGACGCCCCCAGCTTGCCCATGCTGATGTTGTCGCGCACCGTCGTGTTGAACAGCGCCGTCTCTTGCGACACCAGGGCGATCGTGCTGCGGAGCGCCGGCAGCGCGAACTCGCGGATGTCGCGCCCGTCGATCTTCACCGCACCGGAGGCCGGGTCGTAGAAGCGCGGGAGCATGTTGACCAGCGTCGTCTTGCCCGCGCCGGTCGGCCCGACGAACGCCGCGCTGGTGCCAGCCGGGATCGTCACCGAGATGTCTTGCAGCGTCGGCTTGAGGCCGTAGGCGAAGTTCACACGGTCGTAGCTGACGCTCTCACTGACGGCCGGCGGCTCCGCGCTGCCAGCCAGCGGCGTGCCCAGGTCTTCAGGCTCCTGGTGCAGCACCTCTTCGATGCGCCGCAACGCCGCCGCTGCCACCGCGACGCCGGAGTACACCAGCCCCAGGCGGTGCACCGGCGACACGAACCGGCCCATCAGGTTGTTGAAGCCGACGACCGTACCGACCGTGGTCGTGCCGATGATGGCGGCAACGGCCGGGTCGTAGGCCGCCAGCACCAGGATCGAGCCGATGAACAGGACGAGCCGGAAGTGGAGCAGGTCGGCGATGTCGGACGCTTCTTCGAAGACCGCCCGCAGAAAGTCGCCCTTGATCTCGACGCGGCGGAACTCGTGGACTTCGGGGCTCATGCGCCGCCGCATGTACCGTTGCAGATTGAAAATCTGGATGACGGGATGCGCGATGACCAGTTCTTCCAGGTGGCTGTTCACCTGCGCCAGCCGCTCTTGCCGGCCGCGCGTCACCCGCTGGAGCGGCGGCCCGAGCGTCCGCCCGATCATGATGTACGTCGGGATGACGATCAGCAGCGACAGCGTGAGTTGCCAACTGAGGCCGATCAGCCCGAAGAACGTCACCACGATGAGGATGATGTAGTAGGTGCTGTACGCCGTCGCACGGGCGAGCGGATCGGCCAGGCGGGCCATGTCGCTGGTGAACCGGGCCATCAGGTCGCCCGTCCGCATCCGCGAGAAGTAGCCCGTGTTCAGCGTGTTGATGCGGTCAACGTACTGGAGCCGCATGTCTCGCAAAATGTTCTGGCCTAAGACGTTCACCACGTACACGAGCCGCACGATGGAACAGAGGTTGAAGACGCCAGCGACCACCATCACCAGGAGAATCCAGCTTACCTGCGTCAGGCCGAACCCCCACGGGTCAGTCTTCGTGCTCTCGCTGGCGAAGAGATCGATGAGGTTGCGAAGCTGGTACGGCGTCACCTGGGTGCTGATGCTGCCGATGAGCATCAGCGAGATGCATTCAAGCTGCCGCCAGGGGTAGGGCCGCAGCCACGGCCATGCCCGCTTGATGAACTCCATCAGCGAGATCATCCGCCGGCCCTGGCCGCCCCTCAAGACGGTCATCCACTCGGTTTCGAGGAGTTCAAGCGTCTTGCCGTAGATGATTTCGGCGCTGTGGTTCGGGTCGCGCTGGGCACCGGCCACGAAGCGCAGGAACTCGTGCAGCCCCTCGCGGTCCACGAGGTACGCACCGAACGCCTCTTGCAAGGCGTCGTAGAGCGGTCGCTCGGACTCGTCCACGGCTGAGGGGCCGCGCACGATAGCCTGATAGAGCGGCAGCCGCCATTTCCGTTGCCCGGCCGACTGCACGCACAGGGTCTCGGCTTCCAGCAGTTCCGGCGACGCTCGCCGGCTGCCGCTGGCCGCCTGGTGCGCGACGTAGCGCGCGGCCCCCTCAATGAAGAACTGTTGCGCCTCGGAAGTGCCGGACTTCGCCTCGCTGAGCCGGTCATCTTCGGGGATGGCGGCCGTCAGCCGGTGCAGCACGACGATGGCAAGGTGTTCACCCAGGCCGGGGCCGGGGCCGGTCGGGCCGTAGCCAACGGTGACGATATCGGCGCGCAGGTCGCTGGTGGCCGCGCCGTCGTCTCGCCGGCCGTCCACCGTGCCGGTGCCGATGTCCCGTGCAACGACGGTGATCCGGTGGGGCCGCAACATCGCCTCACTCGGAATCTTGAGCGCCTTGAGGATCTTGCCAAAGACGCGCTCAACATCGGACGCGACGGCGGCGATGTTCTGCTCCGCAAACGACCCCGCCTCGCAGACGATAGCAAGGTGGTCCGTCTCGCGGCGCGTGCGGGCAGCCAGAGAGGGGCCGCCTGTGTTCATGGGCACATCGTCCTTCTTCTGTCAGACCGGCCCTGGCGAGCCCGTCCGGGTGCGAGGGTCATGCTGCGGTCAGAGTACGGCCTTGACCGGCAATGGTCAAGAAGACGTTGTCCACCCGACAGGCGTTGTTGATGCGCGCCGGGCAGATTGTGGGACGGGTGCTCTCGGCTAGGGCACATGCGTCGTCGCATGATCCCGCGCTGATCACGGATGCTGGTCCATCACGCCCCCTGCGTGTTGCTGTGTCGGCACGGTTCACGTCGCGTTCCCGTGGCTTGCCCGCCGTCGAGACGTGCCCGGCCTGCCGCCCGCAACTCGGTACGGTGCGGCGATTGAACTTTCTGTGGCCCATAGTAGGGGAAACGGCCCCGCCCGCGCTCAGAACTCATGAACAGACCGTGACAAGGCCGGCAATCCGTGGCGCGTGCGACTTGTGCAGGGTGCCATCGCTCCGAGCCTGTCCAACGGCTACCATGCCGCCAATCCCGGGTGCTCGCCTCGTCATTCCCCTCTCCCGCTTGCTGGGGGACGGGTTAGGGGCAGCATGTTTGGGCCAGGGACTCATTTCGGAGGGATCAGATGGGCGGTCAACATGCGCACCCACACGGCGACGCTGAGCAGGGCCACGCCCACGCGACGGGCGGGGCGCACCTCCAGCGGCTCTCGCCCAACCTCTTCTGGTTCGGGGACACCTGCAACGTCTACCTGCTGAAGGACGGCCCGCACGGCCTCCTCTTCGACTTCGGCTCCGGCGGCATCATGGAGCATCTGCATGAGGCCGGCGTGCAGGAGATCGAGTGGGTGCTGCACACGCATCACCACCGGGACCAGGCCCAGGGCGACTACCTGCTGGCCGAACGCGGCATCCCCATTGCGGTGCCCGAGCGCGAGGCCGCCCTGTTCGCGGAAACCGAGGCGTTCTGGCGGCTGAAAAGGGTCTATCACAACTACGACGTGTCGAGCATCGGGTTCACGCTGCCGCGCCCGGTGCCCATCGCGAAGGCGTTCCGCGACTACGAGCGCTGGGAATGGCGCGGCCACCAGATCCAGGTGCTGCCGACGCCCGGCCACACCAAAGGCTCCGTCACCTATGTGCTGGAGATCGACGGGCACCGCGTCGCCGTCGCCGGCGACCTGATCGCCGAGCCGGGTGGCCTCCACACCATCCATGATCTCCAGTGGCAGTACGGCTTTCCGGATGGCGTCGGGGCGGCGCTGCACTCGACGCTGCTGGTGCAGGCGAAGCAACCCGACATGGTGCTCGGGTCGCACGGCCACCCCACGGTGATGGGGGCGGGCGCGGCGCTCGGTGCGCTGGCGACCAACCTGCGGCGGCTCTACGAGGCCCAGCGCGAGCTACGCGCCAGCCGCGTCTGGAAAATCTGGCCGCATGCGGTCGATCAGCCGAAGCAGAAGCTGCTGCCGCACCTCTGGTCGAACCCGCACTCCTGCTCCAACGTCTACTGCCTGCTGGCCGACGACGGGCGCGGCATCCTGCTGGACTACGGCTTTCCGTCCTGGGACCATTTCGCCAGCGACCTGCGCTTCGTCGAACACTCGTTGGTCGAACTGAAGGCGGCGGCGGGCCTGACGAAGGTCGAAGCCGTCATTCCCAGCCATTACCACGACGATCACATCGCCGGGCTGCCGTGGCTCCAGCAGGAGCACGGCGTCGAGGCCTGGATCTTCGAGAACTTCACCGACATCCTGCAAAACCCGGCCGGCTACAACATCCCGTGCCTGCTGCCCAGCCCGATCCGCGTGGACCGCACCCTGAAAGAGGGCGAGTCGTTCACCTGGGAGGGGCACACGTTCAACGTCTTCCACATGCCGGGCCATACGTGGTGGGCGCTGGGCATGTTCGGCAAGGTGGACGGCACGCGCGTCGCGTTCACCGGCGACAACCTGATGGCCGGCACCATCAGTCCGCTGCGGGCAGCCGCGCCAGTCTACCGGAACAAGATGCTGGTGGACAGCATCTGGAAGGGGGCCGAGCGGCTGCGGGAGCACGAGCCGGAACTGCTGCTGACCGGCCACACCGGGGCCATCGAGGTCAACACGCAGATCCTGGACGACTTCATCACCTGGGCGCGCGACCTGTCGGATGCGTTTGTGAAGGTAGTGGCCGTCCCCGACGAGGTGAACTTCGCGCTCGACCCGAACTGGTGCACCGTCTACCCATACCAGTCGAAGGTGAAGGCGGGCGAGCGCCTGCTGCTGGAGCTACGAGCCACCAACCACGCCCCGCGCGACGAGTTCCTGCGGGCGAGCATGGCGCTGCCGCCGGGCTGGTCGGCCACCCCTGCAGACGGCGAGGTCTTCATCTACTCCGGCCAGGATGGCGCGATCACCTTCGCGGTGGACGTGCCTGCCGACGCGACCGGCCGCCACATCCTGTGCCCTGACGTGACGCTCGGAGCACGGCGCTTCGGCTGGGTGACAGAGGCCATCGTGGACATCGTGTAGGCCGCCAGCCGCCGGGCGCATCCATGCAACGAGTGGCTCGACCCTGAATCGACCGCTCGCCAAGTCAGTGAGAAATGCCTGCCGCGCCATCTAACCGAAACGCCTCCCGATGAGGTAGTCGACTTCGGCTGTAACAGGTGCGGGAACAATCAATAGTTCCCGCACCTGAAGAAGATACGGCCGAGCTGGTGCACGAGACTTATCGTTGAGATCGGGAAGTGCGATGAGTGGAGCAGTGTCAAGGATGAGGGTCACTCGCCGAAGCCGCGCATCAGTTCATCCTCGGGCACATCAGCAACAGAACCGCCGGGGCCATAAACGATCCGGTCCATTGCGAAGACGCGTTCGTGGCCGCTCTCGACGGCGTAGCGCTTGAGTACATCGTGGAGCAACTGCGATGCAGACTTCATCTCGGTTTCGGCCGTGCGTTGCAGGCGCTCCATCGTCTCGTCGTCAATAGCTACGGAGTGTTGCGTCATAGGAGAGCCTCCCGGAGCGGGGCAGGGTCAGGACCATAATCATAGGGGCGACAGCGGTCAGACGAGCCGGTAGACGCGCCTCGGAGGGGCACCGCAGCGGCCCCACCAGAGGGTTTCCTGAATCTTGCCCTGGCGCAACAACTGCTGAAACTCCGTCAGACGTACGGTTTCGTCCTGGCCGGTCAGCGCATTGTGGACGGTGCGGAGCGGCACCTCGTGCTGCTCTCGGGAAACCGGGTTCAGGCGGTTCCGAAGCCAGCCATAGTTCACCACCGCCCACGGCAACCTTGACATCTGCGCCTCCGACAGCCGCACTCTGTCGAGGATAGCGCGGCGCGCATGCCGGCTGCTAGATCATCAGGACGCCTGCCGGAGCGGCGCGGCTGTCGCGGCGGCGGCGGCTCGGGCACTGGCCCGCGCGGTGTAGACCAGCAGGCAGAGCGCCAGGACGCACAGCGTCAGCGCGCTGGTGGCGAGCGACAGGTGAATGCCGATGAACGCGCCCAGCACGCCCACCGTGATGCCGCTGCCCGCCCGCAACCCGCTGCTCGACATGTTGTAGACGCCGACTACCCGCCCGCGCTTCTCCGGCGGGGCCAACAGTTGCACCAGGGTCTGCGCGATGGACGTGGACGCCAGATTCGTCATGCCAGCCAGCACCAGCAGCCCAAGCGACAACGGGTAGCTGTTCGAGAGCGCAAAGCCGGCCATGCAGAGGCTGAAGATCACCGTGCTGACCATCGCGGCGCGGGCGTTCGGGCGCAGGATGCCGGTACCCTCCAGCACGAGGCCGCCAAAGACCGCCCCCGCCGCGTTCGCCGCCAGCAGCGCCCCGTACACCAGGCCGGCCTCGCTGATGCCCAGGCCGCTGGCGAACTCCGGCATCTGCGGCCCGAGCGCCGCCCCGATGAACAGCGAACTCATGCCGCCCAGCGCCACCATGCTAACCAGAGTCGGGTTGTCGCGCACCTCGCGCAGCACCTTGAAGGCATCTGCGAACGTCATCGGCGGGCGGCGCACGCCGGTCGCGTCGCGCAGATGGCCGGTGTACGGCATCACCACCAGCCAGATGGTCAGCGGCAGGTAGATCAGTACGTTCGCGAAGATGCCCCAGGTCTCGCCCAGGCCCAGCAGCAGCGCCGACCCGATAGCCGGGCCGCACAGGATACCCAGGCTT
>JBBQBU010000280.1:0-7689 GCA_038318015.1 Chloroflexota bacterium
GGACCGCCCAAGCGGTCCGCGCTTCTCTGATCGTCAGCCCTGCTTGTTAGGCGACGAGGGCCGAATCCATGTGCGCATGGGCAACACCCATGGTCGTACCACTTGCATGCGGCAGCGCGAGCCAGCTCCCGACCAGCGCGAAGAAGGAGATGAGGGAGGCGGCGAGGATGACGGTGTCCATGATCGTCGTACTCCTGAGAAGTCTCTCCGCGAAGGGCGCGGGGCAATCGCTACGCGGGTACTCGTTCGCGCCGACTAGAGCTGGTACGCAGGCTCGTTGTGCTGCGAGATGTCCAGGCCGAGGACTTCCTCCTGCTCGGGCACTCGGAGGCCGACCACTGCGTCCACAATCTTGAGGATGACGAAGGTCATCACGCCGCAGAAGATCCAGACGACGACGACGGTGAGTAGCTGGATGAAGAACAGCGACGGGTTGCCGTACAGCAGACCATCCTTGCCAGCGGGGTTGACTGCCGTGGTGGCGAAGAGGCCAGTTGCCAGCGCACCCCAGGTGCCGCCGACGCCGTGGACCGCCCACACATCCAGTGCGTCATCGACGCGGAGCTTCTCGCGAAGCTGGATGGCGAAGTAGCAGATCACGCCGCCGCCCAGGCCGATCAGGATGGCCGAAGTCGGCGTCACGAAGCCAGCAGCAGGGGTGATGGCGACGAGACCAGCGACCGCACCAGCAGCCACACCCAGGACGCTCGGGTGGCCCTTGTGCGCCCAGGCGACCGTGACCCAGGCCAGCGCGCCCATGGCTGCAGCCGTGTTCGTGGTGGTCATCGCCAGTGCAGCGAGGCCGTTCGCCGCAAGGGCGCTGCCAGCGTTGAACCCGAACCAGCCGAACCAGAGGATGCCAGCGCCCAGCACCGTCATCGTCAGGTCGTGGGGCTCCATCTTCTCTTTGCCCAGGCCAACCCGGTGGCCTAAGACCGTCGCGGCGACCAGCGCCGACACGCCCGAGGAGATGTGGACGACGAGGCCGCCCGCGAAATCGAGCGCGCCCAGTTCACGAATCCAGCCGCCAACCGCCCACACCCAGTGCGCCAGCGGCGCATAGACGAAGGTGGCCCACAACAGGCTGAACAGGACGAACGCCTTGAAGCGCTTGCGCTCGGCAAATGCGCCCGTGATAAGCGCAGGTGTGATGATCGCGAACATCATCTGAAAGGCCATGAAGGCCAGGTGCGGGATGGTCGCGGCGTAGTCGGTGTTCGGCTCCATACCGACGCCGTTCAATCCGACCCAACTTAACGAGCCGATGACGCCGCCAATCGATGGACCGAAGGCGAGGCTGTAACCCCAGAGCACCCACTGAACGCTGATAAGACCGAGGATGAAGAAGCTGTGCATCAACGTAGACAAGACGTTCTTGGGCCGGACGAGGCCCCCGTAGAAAAGCGCCAGGCCGGGAGTCATCAACATCACGAGCGCTGCTGATGTCAGCACCCATGCTGTGTCTCCTGCCGACTGGGCGGCCTTTACTGCCGCTTCCAGCTCATCTGGACTCATAAAGTGATGACCCCTCCAGGTGGTGATAGCAGTAATGTACGCCCGCGCCACGTTACAACCAACGGTTGCCTCGTACAGAAAAGAAAAACGGCCCTTGTGCGATATGCACAAGGGCCGTTGTCGAGGCTGCTGGCCTCTAGCGCCTACTCTCGAAGGGCAATAGTCAGTTGCCGCTGCCAGGGGTGCCCGGTCCGCGACGCGGTCCGGGCGTCCTGTCCAACATGCGGTCAATGTTCGCCGCCGCACGGTCAGTCATCTGCTTGGCCTGCTCGGCAGTCACCTTGCCGGCCGTCACGGCGGCATCAACGCGGGCCTTGTGCGCTTCCAGCAATTTTGCCTTCAGCGTGTCCTGCGACATCCCCTTGGCCTCACCGACCTGCGCCAGCGTCTTGCCACCCTGGAGCTCGGTCCGCAGCTCCTGCGGCGTCATCCCGAGGATCGTGGCGATCTCCTGCCCGGCCCCCATCTGCATGCCGCCCGGTCCGCGTTGGCCCTGCTGCTGCCCCTGGCCCTGCCCAGAACCGCCCGGTCCGCGCTGGCCCATGCCGGGCCGGCCCGGCCGCTGGTTGGCGGCGCCCGGACCCATCTGGCCAGGGTGCTGCCCGGACTGGATCGCCTGAATGCGCCGATTCGCCTGCTCCTGCGTGAGCTTGCCCTCAGTCACCGCCTGATTGATCAGGTCGATGTGCGACTGCTGCATCGCTGCCTTCAGTTGGTCAACGCTCAAGCCGAGGCGACCTGCCAATGCACTCATGTATGCATCGTGCATCTGGCCGCGCTGCTGCTGCATGTTGCCGCGCTGGCTTTGGCCTTGCCCCTGCTGACCGCGGCCGGGGCGCTCCGGCTTAGCTTCGGGCGTCGCCTGCCGCACCGTATCGATGACGGGCGCGGCCGGGGCTGCCCAGGCTGCCGTCGACGGCGCGCCGATGCCGGTACCCACGAGGGCCGCGACCAGTGCGAGGGATGCACCTGCCGTCGCGACAGCGACCTTCTTACTACGAATTGCCATGACACTGATCTCCTGTGGCGCTGGTCTCACCATTTCGGCCGTCACTTTCGACGTACCAGCATCACTGTTCAATCGTAGCTGGCGACTGCTAACGAACTGCTAACGGCAGTTCAAGGGTTGCTCTCGGGGCTGGACTCAGAGAGATCTTCGCTGGCAGAGACGAGGTGCGTACGGCCGGATGTACGGCCGGTCAGGTGTCATGCGACGGCCCCCATCCTTACCGTCATCCTGTCGCGGTCCGGCGCACGCAAGCCGCCCCCGTGTCGCAGATCAACACCTGCCCAGCGGGGAGCGCCGCGAGCGGGCGCCGGGCACTGCCTACTGACTGAGGTGCCGCTTCACGACGGCTTCGTCCAGTTCCACACCCAGGCCCGGCCCGGTCGGCGGGGTGATGTACCCGTTCTCAACGGTGATCGGCTTGACGAAGATCTCGCGGTGCAGCGGCCCGACGTTGAATTCCTGAATCATGAAGTTGGGCGAACAGGCGTCGAGTTGGATCGCCGCCGCCGCTGCAATCGGCCCGACGTACATGTGCGGCGCGATCAGCGCATGGTGCGCCTCGGCAATGGCGGCGATCTTCTTCGACTCCAGGATGCCGCCGCACTGGCCCACGTCCACCTGGATGATGCCGGCCGCCCGCTTCTCGATCAGGTTGGCGAACTCGTACTTGGTCGCCAACCGTTCACCGGCCGCGATGGGGATGCTCGTCTGGGCGGCAACCCGCGCCATCTCATCGACGTTCTCCGGTGGAATCGGCTCCTCGAACCAGGCCGGGTAATACTCCTCGAAGACTTTCGCCGCCCGGATCGCACCCGCCGTGCTGAACTGGCCGTGGGTGCCGATGCCGACTTCCAGGTCGTAGCCAACGGCGTCGCGCACATGGCGGAAGATGCTGGCGGCGTGCATCAGCTCCTTGAGGGGGATGTCGCGCGGCAGCGGAAACAGCGTGAACGGGTCGATCTTGCAGGCCGAGTAGCCCTCAGCGAGGAGTTGATGCGCCACGTCGGCCGCCTTCTCCGGGTGCTCCCACAACCCCTCGGACGGCATGTAGGCGTAGGCGCGCAGCTTCTCCTGGTACTGGCCGCCGAGCAGGTTGTAGATCGGTTGGTTCGTTGCCTTCCCCACGATGTCCCACAGCGCCATCTCGATAGCCGACATCGCCGGCGTGCGCGCCATGCTCGGATGGCGGAAATCGTGCGGGATCGAGAACATGCGCTGCCAGATGCGCTCGATGTGAAACGGGTTCTGGCCGATGACGAACTCGTCGCACAGTTCGTTGAGCAGCGCGATCTGTGACCCGAGTGCTGCGACACCGCCTGTAACCCGCTCGCCCAGCCCGACGATGCCCTCGTCGGTCGCCAGCTTGATGAAGAGCCACTTGCGCCCGCCCCGATATGGCGGCACATTGTCAAGCAAGATCGTCTCGAGTCCCGTGACCTTCATACTGCCTCCCGGAATGACCCGTACGCGTGTGTGTGGGTGCGGTCGGCACCAGCTTTCAGCCGCCGAACCGCAGCACCTGGGCCGCCGGCGACACCGTCCTTGTGCCGCGCCCCAGGGTAGCACGGGCACCGGCATGAAGCGAGTACACTGTCGCCGGCGCGTGCGCTCCAGCGCCGTACAGGACCAGCGCGATGGACTGTGGAGCGAACTCCACGACCTGTACCCAGATGTGCAGAAACGTGCGCCGCGCTCGCAGGCGGCTGTCCGAACTTCCAGGTGGTGCCGATGCCGCGCCCATCCATGTCGCCAGCAAGATGGCGCGCCAACTGGCACAACTCTTCACAAGGGTGGACGACCTCGGGCGAGCCGGCGAGGCACGCGGCCTGGATGCCGTCATGGAAAGCCCGCCGCGTGCCAGACCGGGCCACTACGAGCGCCGCTGGCGCATGGCGACCACGACGCTTGGGCTGTGCCTGAGCGTTGTACAATGGGCCACCCTCCGGGAGACGCCGTTCTGGCTCCTGACCTACGAGACCGCCGGCCGGCCGGCTCGCGGCGTGGCGGCCCGCCTGGCGCTGCTGGCCGCCGAAGTTCCGCCGCGTGTCGCGCGCGATGCTGAGACCGGCTGCTCCGTGGTGCCACTCTTCGCCCCGACCGGCGCGGACGGCGACACCGTGTTGGCCGAACCCGTGGGGCAAGTGGCCGAAGTCGCGTGTCTCCTGGGCGAAGGGCCGATTTCCGGCTTCGGCTCGCCGACCTGAACCGTGGCCTGGGGTAGAGCCGTGCGAACGCCCTTCACAGGGGCAGCCACCGCAGGCGCACCAGGATCAACCTGACCAGTGGCCCGGGCGGCAGCCGAGCGAACGCGCTTCTTCGACGGGCGAGCCGGGGTAGCCACGGCCGGTGCACTCGCCTCTACGACGGCCGCAGCCGAAGCCGGCGTAGCGTTTCCACGCCGACGGCGGGCGGGTGCAGGCGTCAGCGCACTCTCGGCAGACGCAGCCTCGACTGACAGATGCTCGAAGACGGCAGCAGCCGCCGGCTCGGGTAGGTCCGCCTGTGCAGAAACCTGGCGTGCGTGCCTTCCCGCCGCAGATGCTTGTGGACACTTGCATGCTTTGGCCATCGGCGCGGCCGTCACGGGAACTGTAGGGGCGTCGTCTTTTGCCGCCGACGTAGGCGACACGACTACTAACCGGGGCGCTCTGGTCAGTCGAGCGGGCTGCGCGTCACCCGGAGCCGCCGGATGGTCTGTTGTCGCCACGGTCTCAGGCTGCGTTGCTGTCACTCCCGCTGCCGCTTTGCGACGCCGGCGCGGTGACACAACTGGCGCGGTCGCCGCCAGCGGTTCGATGACCGGTGTAGGCGGGACGGCCGGCTGTTTCGCCTGAACGGACGAATCGCCAGGTGGGGGCACCGGCTTCACTGCGCGCACCGTCGAGCGTGTAGCACACGCCAGTGGGACGGGTACCGGCCCAGCTGCGTTCACCGGCCCAGCTGCGTTCACCGGCGCTGGCGAAGTCGGCGGGGGTGCAGCCGGCACGCCATCGGCCACGCGCGAGACCGGATGCTTCCGCGCAGGAGCGGCCATCACGGCCGGCAACATCTCCGCCACCGGGGTGGACAACGAGACAGGTGCAGGGCGCTGGCGTCGGACTCGGACATGCGGCGGCGCTTCGGCCTCGTGGATCAGGGCCGGGCTGCTTGATGGTGGCGGCACAGCCGGCGGCAGTGCGACAGCAACGACAGGGGCCGGCGCAACGGCAAGGGCCGGCACAACGGCGACTGACACCGGTCGGTCGGGCACCGTTTCGGCGGCTGGCGCAGTCGGCCGCGACGCCGCGACCGGTCCACGTGACGCCGCCGCGCGTGCCCGCCGCCGCCGCACCGGTTCTAGCGACTCATCACGCCCGACCCAGAAATGGTGCTTCAAGACCGCCGGGTCGGCCCGCACGGCGATGACGGCATCGGCAAAGAGCTGGTCCGGGTGGACGTAGCAGCAATTGGCCGGCCGCCCAAACCGCGACGCGAATCGCGTGGCGGCCTCAGCCAGCCGCTGCTGCGGCGAGACGCGCTGATCAGGATCGAACCAGAGTAACCCGGACTTCATAGCGCCCCCCACTGTACCAGGGCCGCCCAGCCGGCCCCCATGCCCGCCCGATATGTACATTCTGGAACAAGTGTTCTATTGTACACCAGAAAGCCAGGGTCTGGCCCTCCTGACCAGTACAATTCGCCCATCATGCGCGTACTTGGTATCGAGTCCTCCTGTGACGAAACCGCCGCCGCCATCGTGGTGGACGGTCGCCATATCGAAGCGAACATCGTGGCCTCACAGGAGGATGTCCACCGCGAGACGGGTGGCGTTGTCCCAGAGGTGGCGTCGCGGCTGCACCTACGCGCTATCGGGCCGGTCATCGAACGTGCCCTATCCGAGTCCGGATGCACCTGGGCCGAGATCGACCTGATCGCCGTGACGCACGGTCCAGGGCTGGCGGGGGCGCTGCTGGTCGGTGTGAATACCGCCAAGGCACTGTCATATGCGCGCGGACTGCCGTTGCTGGGCGTCAACCACCTGGAGGGGCACGTCTATGCCAACTGGCTGGTGGCCGGCGTGGAACCGGTGTTCCCGGTCATCTGCCTGATCGTCTCGGGCGGGCACGCGGACATAGTGCTGATGCGCGAGCACGGCCAGTACACGCGCCTCGGCTGGACCCTGGACGACGCGCCCGGCGAGGCGTTCGACAAGGCGGCGCGGATGATGGGGCTGCGGTATCCTGGCGGCCCGTCGATCCAGCGGGCGGCTGCCGATGGCGATCCGACGCGGTACCCGCTGCCGCGTGCGTGGCTGCGGCCCACTCGGAACTTCAGCTTCAGCGGCTTGAAGACAGCCGTCCACCGGACTGTCCGCGACTCTGGCGACAGTCTGAACGTTGCGGACCTCGCGGCCTCATTTCAGGAAGCGGTGGTAGACGTGCTGGCGACAAAGGCCGTCGAGGCGGCCCGCGAACACGGCGCGAACACCATCGCGCTGGCCGGCGGCGTGGCGTCCAACCTGGCGTTGCGCGAGCGCGTCCAGCAACTCAGCGGCGGCCCGGTCCTGATCCCGCCGGTGCATCTCTGCACGGACAACGGCGCGATGATCGCGGCGGTCGGCTACTTCCGCTACGAAGCCGGCGAACGCTCAGGCCTGGACCTGGATGTGGTCCCGGTCATGCCGATAGCCTCGCGCGCCGCGAATGCCCCGGCCTGATTATCGCCAAGTGCTCAGTCGGCAAGCGCGTCGATGTCAATTTCCAGGCCGGGGAACAGCGTCGGGCGGAACGTCTCGCCGGGGCCGGCCGTGCAGACCAGCCGGTAGCCGTCGTCCCCAAGCACCCGCTCCTCGATGCTCGGCCCTTCGGTGTCCAGAATCCAGTAGTGCGTCACACCGGAAGTGGCGTACCGTCGCAACTTGAGTCCACGGTCGCGCGCCTCGGTACTCGGAGAGAGCACTTCGACGACTAGATCGGGCGGACCCTCAACGCCGCGCTCCGAGATGAGGTGTGCCCGCGCGTGGGAGATGAAAATGATGTCGGGTTCTAGCCCCAATACCAGTAAGTTAGCGTCAATCCAGGGTCGAATCCGTGCTCACACGGCACTTTCGGCCACGACGTTTCCAGCACACTCTTCCTAGTCAGTGCGCGAGGACGATCTCATCCGACGGGCCGCTTCTTGGTTAG
>JBBQBU010000281.1:0-7686 GCA_038318015.1 Chloroflexota bacterium
CGACCGTTTGGCGCTGCAAAAGGCCTTAAACGCGCCCAACCAGATGTACCCGCCCCGGTTGCACCCGCCTGGTGGGGTGATGCGGGGCGACTCGCCTTCGCCACTCACCCCTGCCACGCGTTCTTGACGGTGCCCGCGCGCGGCAGATATGGTCCGACGCGACGCACCCACGCGAACGACTCTGCCGCCAGGACCGCCATGTCGTCGGCCGCCCGCCCCGCCGCCTCATCTTCTGACTCCGGCGCTCACTCTGGAACGGGAGCCGGGCGCGTCCTGCGTACGGTCTGGAAGAGGCTCGCGGCACGCCCTGATCTGACGTTGAGCGTCGGGCTATTCGCGCTGGCACTGGTGCCGCGCGTCCTCTATCTGCTCTGGGCACCGGTCTTCATTGGCGGCGACTCGGCGCAGTATTTCCAGCCTGTCTACGACCTCATCAACTCCGGCAAGTTCACGCTGACGCTGAAGCGCCCGCCACTGTATCCGTGGCTGCTCTACGCCTCGCAGGTGACGCTTGGCCCCGGTTTCCTCCCGATCATTGCGCTACAGCATCTGTTGGGTGCCCTCGGCGTGGTGCTGACCTACTGGATTGGGCGGCTGGCCTGGGGCGGGCCGCTCGCCTCGCCTGAGCCGGCTGCTGGGGTGGACGGGGCGGTCGTGCCGGCTGCCGCGCAGGCCGGCGAGAGTACGATCCGCGTGGGACGGTGGGCGGGGGCGTTGGCGGCGCTGCTGGTCGCGTTCTCCAGCCCGACGCTGCGCTGGGAACACTTCCTGATGACAGAAGGGCTGTTCGCCTTCCTGTTCACCCTCGTCGTCTTCCTGATCGTGCTGGGGCTGCGGCGGCCGGGCTGGTGGCCGTGGGCCGCCGGCGGGCTGGTCCTCGGCCTCGCGATGCTGACGCGCTCGGCGGGACAGGTGGCGCTGTTCATTGTGCCGCCGATGGTGCTGCTGGCCGAGCGGTCATGGCGGTCGGCCCTGTGGAAGACGGGCGTGATGTTTGCGGTCTGCGCGGTGGTGACGGTCCCGTGGATGGTGCGGAATCAGGCGGTGCACGGCGCATTCACCACGGCCGGCGCGGCGGGCCAGAACCTCGTCACGTTCGTGGCGATCATCCACCGCCCGGACTTTTCGTTTGACGAGCCGCTGGTGGCGGCGGTGGACAGCGACCCGAACATGGCGTTCGCCCGGCAGCAGATCAAGCGCGAGATGCAGGACAAGATCGAGCGGCCGAACAAGGACGTGACGGGGCTGGGCATCTTCAACCACATCCGTGAGGAGACGAAGATGTCCGAGCGGGCCACCGACCGCGCCATGCAGGAGATCGCGATGCGCGCCATCCTGGCCCGGCCGCTGGTCTACGTCTCGCACGTCGCACAGAACACGTTCGCCATCTTTATGGCCGATACGGCGAAGGCCGACGAGTCGCTGGAGAACCACTGGACGCTGTGGGACGATGTCGGGTGGCAGCGGCAGCCGTTGCGGCGCTTCGTGCAGCCGGCCACGCCGGCCCAGGACGCCGCGTTCCCCAGCCTACTGGTGCTGGACGGCATCTACCGTCCAGCTCGCACGGCCGGGCTGCTGTTGGGGTTGTTCGTGGTCGGGTTGGTGCTGTCGCTGCTGGTGGCGCGCTGGCGGCCGGTGCTGGCGCTCGCACTCGCCGCTCTCGGCCTGATCGGCATCCACGCGGCGACGGTCGGAGCGGTGCCGCGCTATCGGGTGTCGATGGAGCCGCTCATCGACGTGGTAGCGATGGGCGCGCTGGTGGTGTTGGTGTCCTGGGCCTGGGGCCGCCTGCGCCGCTCGCGCGTGCCTGCGGCATAGGCATCATGTGACGCATGACGCCTATGCCGCGCGGTCAGCCCTTGATGCCGCTCATCACGATGCCCTGCACAAAGTAGCGCTGCGCCGCGAAGAACAGCGCCAGGATCGGCACCAGCATCAGCGCTGAGGCCGCCATCAACAAGTTCCACTGCACCATGAACTCGCCGCGGAACAGCCGAAGGCCGATAGCCAGCGTCCGCAAGTCCTTGTCCTGCAAGAAGACCAGCGGGCGCAGGAAGTCGTTCCAGTGGTGGATGAACGCCAGGATGGCAATGGTCGCCAGCACCGGGCCTGACAGCGGCACGATGATGCTCCACCAGATGCGGAATGCCCCCGCGCCGTCCACCCGCGCGGCCTCGTCGAAGTCATAGGGGATCGTCAGGGCGTACTGCCGGAACAGGAAGATGCCGAGCGCGTGGCCGCCGAGGCTCCACGGCACGATCAGCGGCAGGAACGTGTTGATCCAGCCGATCTGCCGGAACAACAGGAACTCCGGAATCAACGTGACGATGCCCGGCAGCATCAGCGTTGAGATGCACAGGCTGAACAACAGGTTCCGGCCTGGGAAACGCAGCCGCGCGAAGGCGTAGCCCGTCAGGCTGGCCGCCAGCACGCCTAGCACCGTCGAGATGACCGAGATGATGACCGTGTTCCGCAAGTACCACAGCATCGGCGTGCCGGTCATCGCTCGGACGTAGTTGCTCCAGACCACCGGGTCAGGGATCCAGACCGGCGGCATCGCGATCTCCTGCCCGTCCATCTTGAGGCTCGTCGAGAGCATCCAGAAGAAGGGCAGCAGGTAGAAGAAGCTGAGCGTGATCAGGACCGCGTGCAGCGCCAGATGCCAGGACGGCCGGCGGCTCTTTGCGCGTGCCTGTCCTCCCGTTGGGGTAGCAGGGCTGTGCTGCACATCGTCGTGCTGGCTGGCAACCGCGTTCATGTGGCCTCACCCCCTTCGTAGTGGACCCACCAGCGCGCCAACAGGAAGTTGATCGCCGTCAGCGCCAGCACGATCAGGAACAGTACCCAGGCCAGCGCCGACGCGTAGCTCATGTCGAAGTCGCGGAACGCCTTGTAATAAATGTACAGAATCAGGATCGTCGTCGAATTTGCCGGGCCGCCCTGGGTCGTCACCAGCACTAGCGTAAAGTACGCCTGGAACGACGCGATGATCCCGATGATAAGGTTGAAGAAGATGATCGGGCTGAGCATCGGCAGGGTGATGTTCCAGAAGCGGGCCATCGGGCCGGCCCCGTCGATGTCGGCCGCCTCGTACAGGCTGTCCGGCACACTTTGAAGCCCGGCCAGGAAGATGATGAGTGGCGTGCCAATGCCGCCCCACAGCGTAATCAGGATGATCGACGGCTTCGACAGCGCCGGGTCGAAGAGCCACCCCAACCCCGGCAGGCCGACCATGTTCAGCAGCGCGTTCGCCAGGCCGAAGTCCGGGTTGAAGACCCACAGCCACAGCAACGCACTGGCGACAATCGGCATTTGCGACGGCAGGTAGAAGATGGTCCGGTAGATCGTCACGCCGGACAGTTTCTCGTTCAGCCCTAGCGCGATCAGCAGCGCCAGGATCAATTGGAGCGGCACGGCCAGGAAGCTGAGGTACGCGGTGTTGACGACCGATGTGTAGAACATCGGATCCTTGAACAGGCGCTCATAGTTCGCAAGGCCGATCCACTCCGGCGGGGCCAGCAGGGACCAGTCGGTGAACGAAATGACGAGGGCGGCGACCATCGGGCCGGCGACGAAGCAGACGAAACCGATGAGCCACGGAAGGATACAGATGTAGCCTTCCAGTGTCTGCTGGTTCCAGAGCCGCGACGACCGCCGGCCGAGCCCGCGCGCCGATGGAGCGGTGGCTGCCATGGAAAGGCTCTCCCTAGCGGATCTTCAGCAGCGGGTCCATCAGCGCCTTCGCGTTCTTCATCGCCGTGGGCACGTCTTGCTGGCCCACGATAACCTTGTCCCATTCCGCCACTAGTGTGCGCTGTGCCTCCGCGCCCTTGCCTGGGAACCGCCAGGCCCGGACCGTCTTCGCCGACTCCGTCAGGACTTCCAGGCTCTCGAACGGCTTGATCGACTTCTTGAACACGTCAGAGTCCAGCAGGTCCGTGCGGACCGGGTTCGTCGCGCCCGTCAGCAGGTACTGGTCCGCCGCGTCGGGCCCGCCGAAGTACATGGCGAACTTGTAGGCCGCATCCAGGTTCTTGGTGCCCATCGGCAGGCCGGTGCCGTTCGGGCCGTCGCGGTTGACCGGGCCGGCCTTCCCCTTCGGCGCACCGACCATACCGACCTCGAATGGGACGCTGGCCAGCTCGTTCGAGCGGAAGCGGCCAGTCCAGGACATGCCGACCTTGCCCGTCCGGAACAGGTACGTCGCGCCTTGCATGTCGCTGGCGAGAGGGATGCTCTTGTCCTTCAGGGCCATGTCGGCCAGCGACTGTATCACTTCGACGACCGGGGGCGATGTCAGCAGCCACTCTGTCTGGTCCGCGTTCGTCAACTCGCCGTTGTTGCACCAGATCGGCACGCAGGTGAAGAATTGCAGGTTGACCGGTGCTTGCGCGCCGTCAAACCCGAAGGTGCGCTCCGCACCGGTGCCGCCGCTGAGCGCCTTCGCGCTCTCCTTCAGGGTGTCCCAGGTCCAGGTGCCGGCCTTCGCATGCTCCTCAGGCGTCTTGATGCCCGCCTTCTGGAACATCGTCTTGTTGAAGAACACGATGGACGAGCCAGAGTAGTACGGCACGCCGTAGTTGCGTTCCTTCTCGGCCCAGTAGTTCAACTGGGTGGGGATGAACACCGCCTTGTCAGTCTTCATCATGTCAGTCAGGTCGTTCAACTGCTTCGCGCCGATGAAGTTCAGCACCCAGGATGCGTGCAGCTTCACCACGTCAGGCGGCTGCCCACCGACGATGCGCGTCAGCAACGTCTCGGGGAACTCGGCGCTCGGCACGTCGTCGAAGTCCATCTTGATGCCTGGGTTCAGCGTGGTGAACTTGTCCATCACGTTTTGATGGATCTTGTGGTCTTCGGGCGAGGCCGACCAGTACATGGCCTTCAGGGTGACGCCGGCTGTGGCGGCTGGCTGTGCCGGGGCAGCAGCAGCCGTCGTGGCGGCTGGCTGGGCAGCCGGTGCCGTTGTCGCGGCCGGGGCAGCTGCCGGAGCGGCGGGCTTTGCGGCTTCGGCTGGCTTCGCAGGCTCGGCCGGCTTCGCAGCCGGTGCTGGGCTGCCGCAGGCCGCCAGAATGCTGCCCCCGGCCAGGGTGCCGGCCGTCAGCGCGACACCGCGCAGCAGGACGCGACGGGATAGGCGTCGAGACATCTGATTCGTCATGATTTCCTCCTCACCGAGTACCCGCACAGCGCCGCACGGGCTAAGGGATGGTTTGCTGGTCTACGATACCTCTTGCACGGCCAGTCGCTCGAAGCAGTCGGCAGGTGCTCCGAGGCTGGTGGAGATGTCGCGCGCGGTGGCCTTCACCGCCGCCCCGAGTTGCCACAGCCGCTCCCACGGCGCGCGTACTGTCGGTGCAGCCAGACTGACGACGCCGAGTATGCGCCGTTCGATGCCGAAGACGGGTGCGGCAACGCACCGCACGCCGTCGAAGTACTCTTCGTCGTCCCAGGCGAAGCCTCTCTGCCTGATCTCATCAAGCTGCTGCTTGAGCTGGTCGCGGTGGGTGATGGTGCGGGGCGTGAACGATGCCAGTGGCATCCGCAAGATGGCGTCAAGCCCGGCCGGGGGGAGGACTGCCAGGAACGCTTTGCCGGCCGCCGTACAGTGGGCTGGTCGCCGCGAGCCGATGTGTGCTCGCAACGTGAGCGGCTGGTCGCTCTCCAGCCGGTCGACGGTGACGACCTCGCCACAGTCAAACACGGAGAGGAATACCAGTTCGTGGGCGTCCTCGCGCAGTGCTTCGAGGGACGGCCGGGCCACCTGCCGAATGTCCAGGTCGTCCAACACGGCCCCGGCCAGCGTGAGGACCCGCACGCCCAGACGGTAGCGGTCGCCGTCACTCTCGCGGGTCACGTAGCCGCGTGCGCGCAGCGTGCTGAGCATCCGAAAGACTGTGGTGCGATGCATGCCCAGCGTGCGGCTCAGCGAGGTTAGGGTCTCGCTGCCGCTACGGCTCTGCGCGAGCGCTTCGACGACGCGCAGGCCCTTGTCGAGCGAGTTGAGTAGCGGCTGTCCGTCGTCGGTCGCGGTCACACGACCGTCGGCCACGCGGCTGCCAGCATCCGGCGCGGGCGACAACGCCCCGCCGGGCGTACCGTCAGTATCGAGCGGTGCTTCGCTGTTGATGACCGATACTCCTCGGCCCCAGATTGCGACAGTGCATCTGCGCCAGCATCGCCCCTGTGCGACCCTTGCGTGCCCCGGTTGGTGTTCGCATGGCGCACAGGCTGCGCGCAGACCACACAGTACAACCCCGCCTTGCCGGTGTCAACTCTCGTTTCACGCCGCCTGCTAGCTGTGGCCATTGCAGCCATTGGCGGTGCCACACGCACAGACTGTGCAGGATGCGCGCAGTCTGTGCGTGTGGCATTACGATTGGTGGGTGTTGCGGAGGTGTCAGGCCTGCGTGACCGTGGCCCGTGATCTCCTCGCCGAGGTGCGGTCCAGGATCTTGCAGGGCCAGTACGACGGGCCATGGACTGTCGTCCACGTCTAAAATCAGCCGTTGCGCTGAGACACGAGGGGCGCTATGTGTGCGACGCCATGATGGTACGCCTAGTGGGTCACGTCGTATTTGATTGGGGATGCGTCAATCTGGTCGGATCCTCAACTATATGGAGCGTGACCCACTAGCGTTCACTACGAGACCCGTGCGCACCACGGCCCGTGGTCGTAGGTAATTCGTGAGCGTGAATGTTGCGGCGCGCCGTGCGGACGCGCCATCACCGATGCTGGTGGGAGGATGAGGATGGGGAAGCTTGATGGGAAAGTCGCCGTGGTGACGGGCGGCGGCGGCGCGATGGGCGGAGCACAGTGCCGGTTGTTCGCAGCCGAGGGCGCTGCCGTCTGCGTCTCTGACGTGTTTCTGGAGAAGGCGCAGGCCGTCGCGGACGACATCACGGCGGCCGGCGGCAAGGCCATTGCGGTGCGCCTGGACGTGCAGTCGTCGGCTGAGTGGGCCGAGGCGGTGGCGGCGGCCGAGCAGGCGCTTGGCCCGGTCACGATTCTGTGCAACAACGCGGGTGCCAATTTCCGCGTGAGTTTCGATGGCCAGACCGAGGATCAGTGGAACCTGATTATCGGCACGATGCTGACTGGGTCGTTCCTGGGCATCAAGGCGGTCATCCCGTCGATGCGGAAGCGGGCGTCTGGCGGCGGCGTCATCGTCAACCTGGGGTCGCTTGCCTCGATCCGGCCGGGCGCCGGGAGCCCAGGGTACGCGGCCGGGAAGACGGGCCTGGTCGGGCTGACGCGCTCGGCAGCGGCGTCCTACGCGCCAGAGGGTATCCGCTGCGTCATCGTGTCGCCGGGCCATGTGGACACGCCGTTCATCCGTGCCAGCAACACCTACAGCCCGAACGACCCGTCCACCAGCATTGACAACCCGGAGAACTACGCCCGCCGGGTGCAGGCGACGCCGCTCGGCCGCATGCAGACGGCGGAGGACATCGCGAAGACGATGCTGTTCGTGGTCTCTGACGACGCCGAGATGATCACCGGATCGATGATTACGGTGGACGGCGGCGCGGCGCTGTAGCCTTCCAGCGTGTGCCAATGTCCGCGCCCCCCTCTCCCACTTGTGGGAGAGGGGCCGGGGTGAGGGGGACGAAGCCCGGCTACTTCAGGACGGCACGGCCCGCAGCCAGCGCTTCGGCGGCCACCTCGAATGGGTCGCGCGCATT
>JBBQBU010000282.1:0-7665 GCA_038318015.1 Chloroflexota bacterium
TCTGGGCAGACGACGGCGTCCCGAGAGCAGCGATCCGCCCGAAACTTCATCGAATTGGCGTCAACAGGCAAGAAGAGGATCCGTCCCTGGTTGATCTTGATTCTCAGCACCGCCCATTACTAGCCGGAGTGGGAAACTCAATAGTAATGCGATAGCCCTGGCACAAGAGGCACGTCTACGTCACTGGTGCAGAGCCATTCAGGACCGACCTGTTCGGTCATGCATCGGAACAGCCGCCCAGTCGGTTGCGCTTGCCTTTGTACTCTCTGCACAATGAGGCCATGCACGCCACCGTACCACTGTCGCCACCTGGCCGCCAGCCTGCATACGCCGTCACGGTGTCCGAAGTCCTTCGTCTCGCCCTGCCGTCCGGCTCCGTGGTGCTCGCCGGTGAGCGCAGCCTCGGCAGGGGTATCTTCTGGGCACGGCTGCTCGGTGCCCGACAGGGGCTCCTCAGTGGCAGCGAGGCCGGCGAGATGGTGCTGTTGACGGCGCCTGCCGTCGGGCGCGCATTCAGTCGCGTGGTGCGCGACCTGGGCGAAGCCGGCGTCGAAGCCATCCTGGTGGCAACCCTGCCGCCAGCGGACGGCCTCGAAGTGGCCGAAGAACTGGGGATGCCGGTCCTCAAGGTCACGGCGCACTCGTCGCTGATCGAGGTTGAGCGGGCGATCATCAGCCTGATCGTGGACCGCGAGTCGCAAGTACGGCGGCGCGTCGAACAGATCTACGAGCGACTGCTCGCGACGCTGGTGGACGACGCCGGTATCGGGGCGCTGGCCGCCGAGGTTGCCGACGTTGCCCGCCGTCCGACCATCGTCCTGGACGAGTATTTCCGAGTCCAGGTGACGGTGCCCGACGACGAAGCGACGATGCAGATGGGCCAGGATGTCGGTGCGGCACTGGCGGCTGGCGACCCGCGTGCGCTGGGTGCCCGGCCGGCTGCGCCCTTCTGGCTGTCGGCTGACGATGACTCGCGGCAGGCACTGGTGGTGCCGCTGCGGCTGCGGGGCACGCCGGCCGGGTATCTGGTGCTCGGTGGCGGTGGCGACATCACCGATCTTGACCGCCAGGTGGCCGAGCGCGCGGCCCGTGTTCTCGGCATCGAACTGGCGAAGCAGCGGGCCGTCACCGAGGCGCAGCTACGCTTACAGGGCGACTTCCTGGATGATCTGCTGTCGGGTGCCTACCCGAGCGAAGACGCCATGCTGGCACGGGCACGCTGGATGGGCCACGATGTCGGGCGGCCTCACGTGCTGCTGGCCGTGAGCCTGGAAGAGCCCAACAACCGTGCAGCCGGCACCCAGCGGCTCCAGGCAGCCGACCTCGTTCGCACCGAAGTGCTACGGCTCGCACCCGGCGCCCTGCTCCGAGATCGGCAAGATCGGCTGGCGGTGGCATTGCCACGCACCAGCCCGCCAACAACTGAAGAGGCGTTGGAGTTGGCCGAGCGACTACGGCTGCGGCTCGCCAGTCTGCTCCCGACCGGCCACGTCACGGTCGGTGTTGGCCGGCACCACGCCGGCATCGTCGGGCTGGCGCTCTCGTTCCGCGAGGCTGAGCAGGCGCTGGCGATTGGCCGTGCTCTCCTCGGCGGCGACCGCACCGTCCACTTTGAACACCTGGGCGTGCAACGGCTGCTCTTCCAACTCCGCGACAACCCCGAGTTGGCCTCGTTTTATGACGATCTACTTGGGAAGCTCCAGGCTCACGACCAACGCCAGGGTGCCGAGCTCGTCAACACGCTCGAAGCGTTCTTTGAGTGCCACGGAAATCACGTGCGGACGGCCCAACGGTTGCACTTGCACCGCAACACCCTGCTCTACCGCCTTGATCGCGCCAAGCAGGTACTCGGCGTAGACCTTGATGATGCCGAAACGCGCCTCGCGTTGCAGGTTGCCCTAAAGATTGGCCGGGTGATTGGTCGGCGCGGCGTCGACGGAGTCTCCGGCCTAACCGCATAATCCGAGGCGCACCTCAGTGGGGAGTTGCCGACCATGCCAGCGACTAACGACGATCCGTCGGAGCAGAAGCGTCTCGTTCTTGAGCGCATCGCCGCCGAAGGCGTCCGTTTCGTCAACCTTCAGTTTACCGACATTATGGGTCTGGTGAAGGCCGTCTCCATCCCAAGCCACAAGTTCGAAGATGCCATCAACCACGGTCTGTGGTTCGATGGGTCGTCCGTGGAGGGGTTCGCCCGCATCCACGAGAGCGACATGTACCTCCAGCCAGACCTTTCCACGTTTATGGTCATTCCGTGGGACCGTGGCACGAACCCCACCGCGAAGGTCTTTTGCGACGTGTACACGCCCGACGGCGAGCCGTTCGACGGCGACCCCCGTGGCCTGTTGAAGCGCCAGTTGGCCCGGGCGGCTGAACTCGGCTTCGTGTTTCAAACCGGCCCAGAGCTTGAGTTCTTCTTGCTGCGGACCAGCGGTCCTGGCAAGGTCGAGCCGTTGCCGCACGATCAGGCCGGCTACTTCGATGTGACGACCGACCTTGCCGCCGACGTCCGCAAGGAGATGGTGAACGCCCTTGAAGACCAGGGCATCATCGTCGAGGCCAGCCACCACGAGGCAGCGCAGGGTCAGCACGAAATCGACTTCAAGTACGGTCCGGCCCTAGAGACCGCCGACAATGCCGTCACCTTCCGCGTGACGCTGAAGGCCATTGCCCAGCGGCACGGCCTGTACGTGACGTTTATGCCGAAGCCGTTCTTCGGCGTGAATGGGTCCGGCATGCACTGTCACCAAAGCTTGTCAGACGCGCAGACCGGCGAGAACTTGTTCCATGACAGCGAAGATGAGTACGGACTGTCCGACCTGGCGAAGCACTTTATCGCCGGGCAGCTTGCCCATGCCCGCGGCATGTCCGCAATCCTCGCACCGTTGGTCAATTCGTACAAGCGGCTGGTACCGGGCTACGAAGCACCGGTGCACCTGAGTTGGGCGCGCATCAACCGGTCGGCGCTGATTCGCGTGCCACAGACGACGCGAGGCCGGGCCGAGGCGACGCGCATTGAGTTGCGCTGCCCCGATCCAAGCTGCAATCCGTACCTGGCCTTCGCCGTGATGCTGGCGGCTGGTCTTGACGGTATTCGCCGCAAGCTGATGCCGCCCCGGCCGGTTGAAGAGAACCTGTATCATTTCGATGACCAGATGATGGCGAAGTACGCTGTCGGGACGTTGCCGGGCACGCTCAAGGAAGCGTTGGACGAGTTGGCCGCCGACACCGTGATCCGCGAAGCGCTCGGGGAACACATCTACGAGTGGTTCCACGCCGCCAAGTCATCAGAGTGGGACGAATACCGCACGCGCGTGTCGCCGTGGGAGCTTGAGCGGTACCTCTCGACGTACTGACGACAGGTGTCAGGTGTCAGGTGTCAGGTGTCAGGTGTCAGGTGTCAGGTGTCAGGTGCAATGATGACTCCTACGCATCCGTTTCGAAGTCGTCTTCTCCTGACCCGTCACTGTGCCCGTTTGTCTCCGACCAGAGGCGCGTGGTCACGGTGCGAACGGTTTCGTAGCCGTAGCCGCGCCGCTGCAAGAAGCCCCCAAGCCGCTGCTTGAAGGTGCGTTCGTCAAGGGCGCGGAGGCTGGTGGCCTTGCGGTGCGCCGCCCGATACGCGCCCTCGGCGTCGTCATCCTCGGGCAAGGCCTCGGCGACTACGTCCTGGCTGATGCCCTTGTTGCGTAACTCCTGCTTCAACAGGCGGGCACCACGCGGCCGGTGGGCAGCCCGCTGCTCGACCCAGTACGCGGCAAAGGCGGCGTCGTCCACCAGCCGTAGCTCGCGCAGCCGCACGATGATGCCGTCGACCACGTGCGAGTCGAACTCGTGGCGGGCGAGACGGTCGCGGATCTCACGCTCACTGCGTGGACGCGGCCCCAGGAAGCGGAGCGCCGCCTCGTAACAGCGCGCCCGCTGATCTTTGACGACGAGCGCGGCGTGCTGCTGTTCCAAGAGTGGGTCACCAGCGCGCAGTTCGGCTGCCGCCTCAGAGGTCAGACTGAAAGCGTAGCGCCCGTCGAGGTAGACGTTGCTGCGCTTGCCGCCCCGCCGCTCCTGCACCTCAATGGCGCTGATCGTTCCATCCATGTCGGTGTTGGTTCTAGGTTATGGGTGATAGGTCTTGGGGAAAGGGGCACGCAACGTGTTCCTCTAACCCCTTTCACCTACCACCCATCACCCATCACCCACGCTAAAAAGCGTCTACCAACTCTTCGGCCACGACAGTGCCGTTCTCAAGGTCGATCGGCGGCGACACGACCACGCGCGGAGCCAGCGTCTGCTCACGAATCAGGCGTTCGATCTCGTCGCGCATCTCGGTGTTCTTGCGGAGGAAGTCCTTCGCGTTCTCGCGGCCCTGCCCGAGACGAGTCTCGCCGAAGGAGAAGAACGCACCAGATTTCCTGACGACCGCCAACTCAACGCCAAGGTCGAGCAGGCCGCCTTCCTTCGAGATGCCCTCGTTGTACATGATGTCGAACTCGGCAATCTTGAAGGGCGGGGCAACCTTGTTCTTGACCACCCGGACCTTTGTCCGGTTGCCTGTGATGTCCGTGCCCGACTTGATCGACTCGATGCGGCGCACATCCAGCCGCACCGACGCGTAGAACTTCAGCGCCCGACCACCCGGCGTCGTCTCGGGGTTGCCGAACATCACGCCGACCTTCTCACGCAACTGGTTCGTGAAGACGACTGAAGTCTTCGAGCGGCTAATTGCGCCAGTCAGCTTGCGGAGCGCCTGCGACATCAGCCGGGCCTGCAAACCCACGTGCGAGTCGCCCATGTCGCCGTCAAGCTCCGCGCGCGGCACCAGCGCCGCCACCGAGTCAACCGCTACAAGGTCAACCGCGCCGCTCCGCACCAGCGCCTCGCAGATCTCTAGCGCCTGCTCGCCGGTGTCCGGCTGCGAAATGAACAGCTCGTCGATGTTCACGCCGGTGTTGCGGGCATAAGCTGGGTCAAGCGCGTGTTCGGCGTCGATGAATGCGGCAACGCCGCCCTGCCGCTGGCACTCAGCGATCAGGTGCTGCACGATGGTCGTCTTTCCCGACGATTCAGGACCGTAGATCTCGATGACGCGACCGCGCGGAATGCCGCCAATGCCCAGCGCAATGTCAAGGGCAATAGAGCCAGTTGGGATCGACTCGATGTTCATCCGCGAGTGGGCCTCGCCGAGTTTCATGATCGAGCCTTTGCCAAACTGCCGCTCGATCTGGCTGATCGCCATTTCGAGCGCCTTCTCCTTGTCCTTGTCCAAGGTGCCCTCCCATGCAGGAGCCGCCGGCGTGGCCGGACCGGATTCTTTCTGCCGACGCAATGCCATGATTCCTCCATGAGTGTAGCACGTCTGTTCTATTCTACCAGAGTCGCAGCCGCCGTGTCACGCCGATGTGACGGCGGCCTCAACTGGCTGTCCGACAAGATCGTAGTCAAGCGCCGAGCCGATGCGGACCTGGACGATCTCGCCCACGGCACCGGGGCCGTCAACGAAGACGATGCCGTCGACCTCGGGCGCGTCGCGACGGCTGCGGCCCACCCGGACCGCTCGCCCGTTCAACTCGCCCTCACCCTCAATCAGCACATCCTGGACTGTGCCGATAAGTGCCTCGTTCGCCCGCCGCGATGCTGCCTGCGCCGCCGCCATCAGTTCGTGCCGGCGGCGCTGCTTCACGCTGCGTGCGACTCGATTCGGCAAGTCGAACGACGGCGTGCCTTCCTCATCCGAGTAGAGGAACACGCCGATCCGCCCGAATCCGAGCGTCTCTATCGAGCGGACGACGTGCTTATGCTCGGCCTCGGTCTCGCCGGGGAAGCCGGTGATGAACGTGGTGCGGATCGTCACGTCGGGCACCACCGACCTGATCCAGCCAAGTAGCTCATCTACCGGGCGGTGGGGCCGGCGCATCCGGCGCAACGTCTCGGGGTGAGTGTGCTGGAACGGCATGTCGAAATAGCGACAGATTTGCGGGCGCTCGGCCATCACTTCCAGGAAGGCCTGGGTGACGTGGCTAGGGTAGGCGTACATGACGCGCACCCACGGCAGGTTCGGGTAGGTGTCGGTAATGGCCCGCAGGAGCGTCGCCAACCCGTCGCGCTCGCCATCGTCGCGGCCGTAGTTCGTGCTGTCCTGGGCTACCAGCACAACCTCGCGGACGCCCTGCGCGACCAGTTCACCGATTTCCTTCAGCACGAGACCGAGCGGCTTGCTGGCCAGCAGCCCCTTCATGCCGGGGATCGCGCAGAATGAACACTTCTGGTTGCAGCCGTCCGAGATCTTGACGTAGGCGCTCGGACCGCTGGCGACGCGGCGCGGCATCTCCAGGTCGATCATGCCCTTTGGCGCAATCGACATCAGGTCGAGGGAGCTACCGGGCTGGCGCGGCTCGGGCGGCAACACCGTTAACTCGGTGGCGAAGCGCGGCACTGTCTGCCAGTTGCGCGCTCCGACGATGGCGTCGATCTCCGGGATCTCCCGCGCGATCTCATCAGAGTACCGCTCGGTGAGGCAGCCGGTCGCCAACAGCTTCTGGCCCGGCCGTTTCGCCTGCCCCAGCTCCAGCAGCGTATCAATGGATTCCTGGCGCGCGGCGTCGATGAAGCCGCAGGTATTGACAACGACCAAGTCAGCGCCGTCGGAATCGGCTACCTGCTCGTAGCCCTGGGCGGCCAGCAGCTGACCGATACCCTCGGAATCCACCGTGTTCTTGGCACAGCCCAGGCTGACGAGGGCAAAGCGCCGTCCCTCTGTTTCGGGCAGCGTGTTCACCGGCGCTGCGGTTGGCCCGAGAGCCAGCCCCACGGCTCGCCTTTTACTGTCGTCCCCAGATTGCATCTACTGCCTGCCCACGGACCCCGAGCGGCCCTTGTGTCGTCCCGTTGACGCTGACTTGCACGCCGGACGCATTCCCGACGCGCATGCGTACCTGTTGCTCCGCTGTGAAGGTCCGTGTGAACCCTGGCTGCACCGTCTCTGCCAGCACCGACCGCCCGTCGATCCAGACCTCGATCCAGGTGCGATCCGTCACCCGGGCATCCACCACCAGTCCACGATCCGTGCCCATCGGCGGGGCCGGACTGGGCGATGCTGACACCATCGGCGGAAATCCGATCACCGGTGACGGCGACGGTGCCCGCGCTGCGGAGCCGGCCGGCGTTGGTGCGCGGGACGATGACGTGGATTCGAGGCGATCAACATTCTCCAGGAACGAAGTATACTGGCCCCAGAGGTAGACTGCGAGCAGTGACAGGACGATCAGGCCTGCCAGCACCGCCGCCGGCCTGACCGGCAACCGGCGCGGCTGGTTGATCTCCGCAGGAATCCGGCGAATCTGGACGTTCGACTGCAGCGCCCGCTGCGGGCCGTACAGGTGGAGCATCCCCTCGGGGTTCAGACCGAGGTACTGGCAGTAGGTCCGGATCAAGCCGCGCGCGTAGACGGCGGCCGGCATCGCGGCATCGTCCTCGCTCTCTAGGGCTTCGAGGTAGCGTCGGCTGATGCGCGTCTCGCGCTCGGCCTCGTCGAGCGAGACCCCGAGGTCTTCGCGTGCGTCTCGTAGCGTCTGCCCGAACGTGCCCACCGGCGCTCCGTGCGAGGCGTCCGCCACCGTCCGGGCGGACCGTGCCTCGGGAAATGCCCGTGCTCGCCGACCGTGTCTCGGC
>JBBQBU010000283.1:0-7623 GCA_038318015.1 Chloroflexota bacterium
CCATGCACCACGCCATGGCGCAGATGACCATGCACCACGCCATGGCGCAGATGACCATGCACCACGCCATGGCGGTGATGATGGCGCGCCCCGCAGCGGCCCAGGCGGCGCATCAAGAGACCAAGGATCTGGCGCAGGCCATCATCACCGACCAGACCAGGGAAACCGCTGAGATGTGTTCCTGGGCGAAGGACTGGTACGGGATCGACCTCCCCGACCACCTTGCCATGATGGACCAGACGATGGGCCAGGGTCAGGGCATGCCGGGTATGAATCCCTCGGGGATTGCCCCAGGTATGGGAATGTCGATGCAAGGCGGCATGCCGATGGGTCAGATAGGCGACATGTTGATGATGCAAAACATGTCGATGATGTCCATGGCGAATCGTAAGCGTTCAGTTCCCGTCACTACAACCGGTTGTGGTTCTGAGCGCATGGACCACAACATCTTGTGTCGCCGGCGACGGTGTGCCTTGTAGCGGCCTCTACGACCCCTTCCCTGAACACAACCGGCTGTGGCCGAGATGACCTGCAACCACAACCGGTTGTACCTGAACGCTTACGACCTGATGTGTGTAGATGGCGCACCACCGGCTTTGTTGCTCTGATGCTTCGTTGCGCACGTGCAACTCGTGCGGCTTCGTCGGTCGCAGCTGCTCTGTGGGCCTGACGGATTCACACTGATGGTTGAACTGACAATGCTGCCCGCCTTGTGCGACCGTCTTTGGCCTCCTACACTCCGTTTTCGTGGCAATTTTCGCGAGCGCTTCATCGACTACTGACGCCGCGCGTGCGTTGGCCGCAACGCCACTCTTCGCGGGTCTCTCTGCCGTCGATCTGGCACGCCTCGTCCCGGAGCTCAATGAGCTACAGTTCGCGCCCGGCGATACTGTGTTCCGCCAGGGGGATGCCGGCGACGGCCTCTACCTGATCCGGCAGGGATCGGTGGGGGTCAGCGTAGGGAGCGGCGAGCAGCAGCGCATCGTGGCGGTGCTCGACGCACCAGCCTACTTCGGCGAGATGGCGCTCCTCTCCGAAGCACCCCGTAGCGCGACCATCTTCGCGCTGCGTAGTCTCAATCTGTGGCGGCTCCCTCGTGACCGGTTTGATCGGTTGATCGAACGGCAACCCGTCATGCTGCGGCACGCTGCGGCGGAGGTCACGCGCCGCCTGACCGATACCACCCGTCGCCTCTCGCTGAGCCAGGAGGGGTTGGCGGCCGTTGCCGGGGTCGCCTTCGATGCGCTCGACCCGTCGGCACAGCGGATTGTGCAGGCGGCAGCTCTCGCCGGCGAGGTTGACGAACGACGGCTCTCGGCCATCCTCGGGAGTGCCTGGTCGGCCGAGACGTTCTCGTGGCTCTTGCGCGACAGCGGCTTCTTTCAGGCCACCGAGTCGGGCCGTCTCCGGCTCGTCTACGACGGGCTGCGCCCGCTCGTGCTGACGCGACTTGAAGCCGGACGCGGTGCGCCCGGACGACGCGAGTTGGAGCAGCGCGTGCTCGCGGTGTTGCTTGCGGACGATGACGCCCAACCGAGGGATACTTTGGAGTTGGCCGTGGCCTGTGAGGATGGGTCGGCCATACGCTCCGTCGTTGCGCGGTTCGAAGACGCGCTGCTGGCGTCCGCCCCCGATGCACTCGAAGCGGCGCTCCGTGCGTTCCCAACTGGGGTGCTCTGGGCCAGCCCCGACCTTGTGCGGGCGCTCGCTCGATCCTGCCGCGCGCAGGGCCGCGACGACCGTCACGCCGACGTTGCGCGCGAGGCCGCCCGGCACGGCATCCTACTAACGCTGGACGCGGTGCCCTTCACGCCAGCGTCGGCCGCTGATCTGCCAACTCCGTCGTCACAGTCGATTCGGGCGCGCCTGCGGCGGCTCGGCTCGCGAGCGCTTGGTCAGGCGTTCTCCGTTCAGGTCGCACGGGAGACGCCCTGGACAACGCTGCTGCGTCGGGTACTTGCTGCCGGGTTCGGTCTGGTGGCCGTTGTCCTTGCGCTCGGGCCGCCGCCATCCGATCTGTCACCGGCCGGCTTCCGGGTTCTTCTCGGGATCGGGCTAACCCTGGTGTTCAGTCTCCTGGACATTCTGCCCGACTACTTGCTTGCCGTGCTCTTGGTGGTGATCTGGGCTGCGACGGAAACCGTGCCCATTGCCGTGGGGGCGAGCGGGCTGGCAAGCTCGGCCTGGTTTCTGCTGCTCGGTGCATTCGGCGTCGGCGTCGCCGTGACTCGCAGCGGCATTCTGTTCCGGCTAGCCGTCGAATTGACGCGCCGCCTGCCGCCGAATCATGCGGTGCGCTGCGTGGCGCTGGCGTTTCTCGGCCTGTTGTTCACGGCCGGCATGCCGAGCACGTCCGGTCGGCTCGCGCTGGCCTCCCCGCTCGCCCAGGATATCGCCGATGCGCTCCGTCTACCGCATCGTGGCCCAGGAGCGGCGGCTTTGGCGCTGTCGGTGTTCGTTGGCTTCGGCCAGATGGGAACATTGTTCCTGACCGGGTCGTCGGCCACGCTGGTCGCGTACGGGTTGTTACCGCCGGCGGTGCAGGAGCAATTCTCGTGGGGCACCTGGCTCGTGGCGGCACTGCCGGCGCACCTTGTCCTCTTCGTCCTGACCATGGGGTTCATCTTGTGGCGATTCCGGACGCTGCCGATGCCCGGAGGCTCTCGCGAGACGCTGCGGCTCCAGCGGGACATCCTCGGGGTGCCCGGCCGCGACGAGGTCGTCGTGTTGGTGGTCATCACGCTGCTGCTGCTGGGCTTCGTCACCGAACCGTGGCATGGACTGAGTCCGGCGTGGCTCGCGCTGGCGGCCTTGAGCATCCTGTTTCTCGTCGGGGCAGTGGACGACGGCAGCCTCCGCAGCGGCGTGAATTGGAGCCTGCTGCTGTACCTGGGGGTCGTGCTTGGATTCGGCAACGTATTCGCAGCAGCGGGGCTTGATAGCTGGCTCGCCAGCCGCCTGGATGGCCTGACGGACCTCGTAGGTGACAGCCAGACATTGTTCCTGCTCGCCATCGCGCTTGCCTCCATGGCGGCGGGCGTCGTGCTGCGGGCGGGACCAGGCTCGGCGGTCTTGTGCCTGGTGCTGTTCCCGCTTGGCGCGTCGCTTGGCATGAGCCCGTGGATCGTGGCGCTCACCGTCTTGATGGCGACGAACCTCTGGCTCCATCCGCAACAGAGCGTCTACTACCTCATCGCGTACTATGGTGCAGGCGAGCGTGGATTCACGCACGATCAGGCCCGGCCGCTGGCGTTCGCCTATGCGTTCTTCGTGGTCTTGGCGATCCTGGCGTCCATTCCGTACTGGCGCTGGCTCGGCCTGATCACCTGACGCGCGGCCGGGTTCGGACACTCGATGCCCTGTCTACCCCTAGGCCGTGGCTACAGGACATCGTCCAGGAAGCGCAGCAGCGGCGGCACCAGCCGGTCCGCATGGGCCACCATCATGCCCTCGGCATGCGGCGCGCCCTCCACCAGCACCAGCGATTTCGGCTCTTGCGCCCGGGCGTACAGGTCGTTGGCGTGGTGTGTGCCGAGCAGCCAGTCGCCAGTGCCGTGCGCGATCAGTAGCGGCGTCGGGGCGATGGCGTGGACGAAGGTAGTAGCAGGCTGCCTGCTCCGACAGAACGACGCCAGCGAGAAGCGCCGCGCGTAGCTGGTGCGGCGGCGCGCGGCCCCGAAGCTGCGCCGGAGGCCGCGCAACAGAAAGTGCCGGTCAAAGGGAGAGAAGGACCGCGGCGTCGCTACCATCGCCACGGCGTCGAAGGAGCGGTGCAGCGCCGCCGCCGCACCAACGTGGTAGCCCCCGAATGAAAACCCGACCGCGCCGACCCGGTCGTACATGCCGCGAAGCGCCGCCGCCAACTCGGCCACGTCGTGGTACTCGCGCTGCCCCCAACTGAAGACTCCGCCCGACTCGCCATGCCCCCGCATATCTACCGACACCACATCGGCAATCTCGGTCAGGCGTTCCGCGAGCGCCCGGTGCTCCGGGCACTCGCGTGACGTGAACAGGCCCGGCACCAGCAGTACCACGCGCCGTCCGCGCTGCCCACTCTCGGCACGACCGCGCCGGCGCGTGAGTGCGAGCCGCACGCCGTCCTGGGTCCAGAACGCATCATCGTCGGCCGCACGCAGACGCGCGTCCACCGCTGCGGACATCGCCACCCGAGGCGTCACGGCGACGTTGCGCCACGTCAGGCTGATGAACCGACCGAGGATGAACACCGGGTGCGACTTCCTTTAGTTGATGGGGGTCTGGTGGCTGATGAGGCGTCTGGCTGGCGAGGCGTCTGGCTGGCGAGGTACCAAGAGGTAGAAACGGCCCGGGGCGCACAATCGGGATCGACACCGACCGGCCGATGGCGTGCCAGATTCGCCGGCTCGCCATGCGGAAGTCCGAAGTGTACCGGCAAGCGGTGTCTGCTGCCGAACAAAACGCTAAACGACCGTTGACGCGCCGTTAAGCCCGCATACTCGGGACGTTAAGGCGGTGCCGCCAGAATTCCAGCAAGGGGACCGGAACGACTTGCGCTCTCCGACAGGTTCTCACAGGTTCTCAGAGGAGGCGACGGTGCAGGGGCCATCATCGCCGCTGGAGGCTACGCTGCAAGCGACCACGACGCTACTCGTCAGCAGCCCGGCGGATCGGCTGGCGAGGGCCGTTTCCATCCTTGGTGCACCGCCGATGATGAGCCTGCCGATGGCGATGCTGGCCGCCTGGCACAGCGTCGAGAGCAGCGAGGCCGTGCTGTCTGGGGCGGTCACGCTGGTTGCGACGACGGCGGTCCTGCCGATGCTCTTCGTGCTGGCGGCGTACCGGCTGGGCTTCGTGACCAGCCCGGATCTGCCGCGCCGCTCGGAGCGCCTGCAACCGGCCCTCTTCGCCGTCGTCTGTGCAATCTTCGCGTACCCACTGCTGCTTAACGTCGATGCGCCGCCTGCGTTTCTGCGGCTGGATGCCGCACTGGCGTCCCAGCTTCTGCTGCTCGCCATCGTGACTTTCTGGTGGAAGATCAGCTACCACGCGGCCAGCGCGGCCGGGCTGGTGCTCGTCGCCTTCGCGTGGGACGGCGCGACGCTGGCGCTCGTGTTCGCCTCGGTGGCCCTGCTGATCGGCTGGGCGCGCATCCGCCTGAAGCGGCACACCCCCGCACAAGTGCTGGCCGGCTGGGCCAGTGCGCTGCCGGCGCTGTGGTGGGTGTGGCCGGGCTCATGACCGACGCCGCGCCCGGTATCGCGCCCGGTGCCAGACCTCCGACCGTGAGCGTCGTCGTCCCGTCCAAGAACGAGCGCGCCAACCTCCCGAAGCTGCTGGCGTCGCTGCCGGCCGACGTGGATCTGCTGCTGTGCGACGCAAGCGACGACGACACTGGTCTCCTTGCTGTCAACTTGCGACCGCAGCGTACTCGGGTCATCCCGGCGCAGGGCACCATCGCCGCCGCCCGCCAACTCGGCGCGGAACAGAGTCGGGGTGAGCTGTTGGTGTTCTCTGACGCGGATGTGGTGTTCGCGCCAGACTACTTCTCGCGGCTGGCGGAGCTGTTCGCGGACCCGGCTGTGGATGCCGTATGCGGCCCGAAGCTCTCCTGTGACGACTTCGCCACCTACTACCGCGGCGTCGCGGCGGCGCAGCGCGTCGCCTACGGCCTGCTCGGGATCGCCGGCGCGTCCGGTTCGAACATGGCGATCAGGCGGGCGGCGTTCGCGTCCCTCGGGGGCTTCCGCCTGGACCTCCGGTGCAACGAGGACACCGAGTTGTTCCTGCGGGCCGGGCGACGTGGGTGCCGCGTCGCCTACGACGACGGCCTCGTCGTCTGGGCGACGGACCACCGCCGGCTGCGGCGCGGGCTGGTCTGGAAATCGGCGCACTCTCTCGTGCGGAACACGCTGCTCTACCTGCTGTGTGTGCGTCCGACCTTGCCCCGCCTGTTGGTGAACGATTGGGGCTACTGGGGTGGCACCGGCCCACACGCCGCCGGGCGTTCTGCTCCGCCGCCATATGAGGTGCCTTCATGACGCCACTCGCCGAACCGTATCCGGACCCGCTGGCCGCTATCGTGCGCCCGAGCGGGCAGAGTCTGCACCGTGCGGCACCCCTACCTCTGGTCCTCGGGACCAGCGCGTCCGCTGCCGAAGACTTCAAGTCGCGGTTGCCTCGCCGGGTGGTGCTGTTCACCGAGACGTTTTTGCCGCGCATTGACGGCATCGTGAACACGCTCTGCTGGACGTTGCGCGGGCTGGTTGAAGCCGGCTGCGAGCCGCTGGTCGTCGCGCCGCACGGCAATACCGACCAGATGCCCGGCGTGCAGGTCGTTGGGGCGACATCGGTGCCATTCCCGCTGTACCCGGAGGTGCGACTCGCGCTGATGGGGCCGGGCATCGGCGAGCAGCTTGACCGCTTCGCGCCAGACCTCGTGCATCTCGTCGGGCCGGTCGTCAACGGCGTGGGCGGCCTGCTCTACGCCCGAAGCCGGAACGTGCCGGTGGTGGCATCGTTCCACACGAACCTGGCGCACTACACGCGCCACTACTCGCTCGGCTGGATCGAGGCGTGGGTCTGGAAGGCGCTCCGCACGATCCACAATCAGTGCAACCTGACGCTCTGCCCGTCACACGCGGTACTCGGCGACTTGCGGCAGCACGGCTTCCAGCGGCTGCGCTATTGGTCGCGCGGGGTGGACACCCAGCAGTATGCCCCGGACCACGCGTCATCAACCTGGCGGCAGCGGTACGGCATATCTGCCAACGGCCCGGCCCTGCTCTACGTTGGCCGGCTCGCCCGGGAGAAGCGCATCACCGATCTGGTGCCAGCGATGCGATCATTGCCGGGAGCGCAACTCGTGATCGTCGGGGACGGCCCGGCCCGCGCCGAGCTGGAGCAGGCGTTCGCCGGCTTGCCGGTCCACTTCACCGGCTATTTGGGCGGGGCCGCGCTCGCCGAGGCGTACGCGTCGTCGGACCTGTTCGTCTTCCCGTCGGATTCGGAGTCGTTCGGAAACGTGGTGCTGGAGGCGATGGCGTCCGGGCTACCCGTCGTCGCCCCGGCGGCCGGTGGCGTCTCGGACCTCGTGGAGCACGGGGCTACGGGCGCGCTGTTCGTGCCGCGCGACCCGGAAGACCTCGCGGCCTGCATCCGCCCGTATCTGGCAGACGCCGACCTGCGCCGGGACCACGGCCGGGCCGCGCGGCAGGCAGCGCTGTCGCGCACCTGGAGCCGCCAGCAGCGCTTGCTGCTGGCGCACTATGCGTCCGTCACCAACCGGCAGCGTGCCGTGCACCGGTGACTGGGACCGGTATCGACGTCGCCCCGAACGCCCGTGGCCGCGCCGGGAACACCGGCCACCGACGTTGGGGGCAGCGGCTGTTTGGGGTGGCGCTGCTGGCCGGGCTGGCGTTGCTCTCGTTCGGAGCGTTCCAGGTGGCCCGTGCGTTCCCGGAGTCGCCGCAGTTTCTGTCGCTGGGCTACGCCGGCGTCTTCCTTCTCACGATGTCGTGCAGCGCGACGCTGTTCCTGCCAGTGCCGGCCTGGGGTGCCGTCGCCATCGCCGGCAGCTTCCTCAACCCGTTCCTGCTCGGTCTGGCGGCCGGTGCCGGCGCTGCGACTGGTGAGTTGACCGGCTAC
>JBBQBU010000284.1:0-7582 GCA_038318015.1 Chloroflexota bacterium
TTGCCGGCAGCGCAATCGTCGCAGGATGTGGTGGCCGGGCAGGTTGCGAAGGCGTCATGCTCACGGCCAGTTGGTGCGCCGCGCCGGGTGTCGCGGCCGGTGCGGGGCCGACGCACACGAGGCGATACGCTCGGGAGCTAGGCAGCGCGTGGCACCGTACGATCCGCGATCATCAGTGGTGCGGCTGCAATCGAGCCGGTAGCTGCCGCCCCGGCAGTGTGGTTAGTCGCGAGCCGTGGACACGCACACGAGGTTGGTCTGCAAGAACGGCATCCCCACGGCCTGCAGCTGGTTGTCCCGGTCCGTGGGAAACAGGCTCAGGAATGTTTTGCTGTCCAGCGGATTCAACTGGTCAATGCGGGCCAATTCGTCGTGGCCCAGCCGCCGCAATACGGCGTAGAACTGGTCGTTCGGGAGCCAGTGTGCGAACGGCAGGAAGGTGTGAACTTCGATCGGAAAGCCTTTGTTCGGCGTGGTGAACATGACCCGCTTGCTGACGCGGCAGACCTCGCGGACCAGCGCCTTCTGCTGGTCATAGCTGCCGCCGTGCTCAACCACAGCGTTGCAGATACCAATATCGAAGTAGCGGTCAGGCAGCGGAATCGAGCGGAGATCGGCTTCTACGAACTGCATGCCTGGGAATTGCTGCGGCATCCAGTCAGCTTTCTCAGCCGCCTGTCCGATGGCCGTCAGGCGGTCCTTCCACGGGTACAGGCTCTCGAAGAAGAAGTGCGCCGGATGATCTCGGTGCCCGGACACGCCGAAGTCGGCAACGCGCATGGCAGGCGTCGGCGACATGGCACGCCAGAACTGGCGGAACACCTTCCGGCGGATGCTCATCGCAAGGTCGTTCTTCCAGCGGTCGAGCGCGCCAAGCCTGGCGGTATAGTCAAGAGGCATGGCGCGAAGATCTCCTGACGGCGACGTGCCCGGCCGGCCCCGTCGGCGTGCGTGGTGCTGTGAGTGTTCGACGGTTGCCGGGCGGGAGGCCGATGTGAGCGGTCGGCCGGTGCCTCACACGCCGACCCCTGCTGTCGGTCGCGCCGCCACGTTGCCGCGTATTCGAAGGTGCCACCAGAGGCGGATGATGGTCAACTGGGCGTTGATGATGTTCGCAGGCCGGACCGCTTTGGATTGACCGTAGGTCCGTTCGCGGTGCACGAGTGGCACCTCGACCCAGGTGTACCCCATGCGAAGCGCGTTCACCAGCATCTCGGTCGCGAAGAAGAAGCCGGTGGTCGTGTTCGGCAGGGCACGAGCGAGCACGGTCGGGTATACGGCCGGCCCCTGGAAATACTTTAGGTGGTAGCTGAACAGCACGTTGATCTGGGTCGTGCAGATCCAGGTCAACATGCGCCGACCCCAGGTCCGGTTCCACGGCGTGCCGTGGTACGGCACGACGATATCCGCGCTCCCGACCGCGCCGAAAATGGCGTGAACGGACTCGGGCGTCACCTCGTGGTCGCCCGGCACGAAGGTGAAGTAGGCCATCCGGGCGTGCTCCAGGCCCGTTCGGTACGACGCCGAAAAGCCGCGATTCTGGGGATGATGAACGACGCGGACGTGCTCGTGGTCGGCGGCGAGTCCGTCGGCAACCTCACGGGTTCCGTCCTGGCTGCCATCGTTGACAACGATGACCTCGTAGTCGTCAAATGCCGCGAGCGCGTTCAGCGTGTCGAGGACGGCGCCGGCCAGATTCTCTCGCTCGTTATACGCTGGCACGACAACCGACAATGAACGCGCAATTCCCATCTCGCCTCCGACCTCAGCGGGCAACTACGATTCAGATCGGCCCCGCGTGCCGTCAATCACGACGCTGCGGCGGGTGACCATATCGACGGGTAAGGGTGCCACAATTTGATGCGGAACCGCTCCTGACCCCTGTCGAGGCCGTTGGCGCACCGTGCCCCTTGTCTAAGCGCCTCTTCTGACTGACCGCTACTGGCGGCCGGCACCTGACGCACGGCAGTCACGTTATCGTTGCTGATGCGGCAAAGGACCAATAGTGGTAGGCGCGCCGCCCGGACTGCGCTGTCGTGGTACCGAAGTGGGTGCAGACCGTTCGACACCATAACGAACGGTCGGGACACATCTTGTCGCCAGTGAACCGCTGAATACTGGATGAGCGACCCGAGGAGGCCCGGACCGATGAGTGTGGCGAGCGTTACGCGGATTCCGCTGGTGGATCTCGGCGCGCAGTATGCGTCGATCTGCGACGAGGTGCTGCCCGCCATCGAGGCGGTGCTACGGAGCAGCGCATTTATTCACGGCCCATTCGTCGCCGCGTTCGAGCGTGAGATGGCCGCGTTTGCCCACACACAGCACTGCATCGGGTCGGCCAATGGCACTGAGGCGATCTTTGTGGCGCTCAAGGCGCTAGGCGTAAAGGCTGGAGATGAGGTCATCACGGTTGCCAACACGTTCACCGCCACGGCGGAGGCGATTGCCTGGACCGGTGCGGTGCCGCGCCTCGTGGACATCGACCCGGCCGATCATCTAATCGACCCGGCGGCGGTCGCTGCCGCCGTGAACAGTCGGACGGTCGGGATCGTGCCGGTCCACCTGTTTGGGCAGCCGGCCCGCATGCCCGAACTGCACGAGATCGCGCGGCGGCACGGACTGTTCATCGTGGAGGACGCCGCCCAGGCTCACGGCGCGTCGGAAGGCGGCCGGCCGGTCGGCACGTTCGGGCAGGCGACGGCCTACAGCTTCTACCCTGGCAAGAACCTCGGGGCGTACGGCGACGCCGGTGCCGTCACGACCAACGACGCTGACCTGGAGCGCCAGATCCGGCTGGTCAGCGACCACGGGCGCGTGGGGCGGTACGAGCACACCGTCGTGGGCTACGGCAGCCGCCTGGACGGCCTGCAAGCCGCCATCCTCTCGGTCAAGCTGAAGCACCTGCCGGCTTGGACCGCCGCCCGCCAGCGCATCGCCGCCCGCTACGATGCGCTGCTGGCTGGTATGCCCGGCATTCGTGCCGTCACCCCCCGGCCAGGTGCCGTGTCGGTCTATCACCTGTACGTGGTTGATGTCGCAGCAGCGTGCCGCGACCCGCTGCGCGAGTGGCTCGATCAATATGGCATCGACAGCGGCATTCACTATCCGATCCCGCTGCACCTGCAAGCGGCTTACGCCTATCTCGACCATGCGGAAGGCGAGTTCCCACATGCCGAAGCGAAAGCGAAGCAGATCGTCTCGCTGCCGGTCTACCCGGAACTGACCGACGCCCAGCAAGATCACATCGTCAGCAGCGTGGCCGCGCTCCTCGACGCGCACCCGGCCGCGCGGCAGTAACAGCGCGTCGCGCGGACCTCTCAGCTATCCTTTCTGGTAAGCAGGTCGTCGGCAAGGGCGACCTGGACGCCGAGGAGGGCAGGGAGCATGGCCAGTCAACTCGATGACGTGGTGATTGTTGAGGCCGTACGGACGCCCATCGGGCGGCGGAACGGCTCGCTGAAGGATGTCCGGCCAGACGAGTTGATGGCCCAAACGCTGGCCGAGCTGGTGCGGCGAGCCGGCATCGACGCCAGCATCGTTGATGACGTCATCCTCGGCTGCGTGGCGCAGATTGGCGAGCAGGGCGCGAACGTGGCGCGGCTGGCCGTCCTCGAAGCCGGCTTCCCGGTCGAAGTGCCAGCCGTCAGCCTGGACCGCATGTGCAGTTCTGGGCAGCAGGCTGTCCATTTCGCGGCCCAGGCCATCGCCAGCGGACAGGCCGATGTCGTGATCGCCGGCGGTGTTGAGTCGATGTCGCGCATCCCGATGATGGCCGACTACCCCGCGACGTTCAGCCCCAGGCTGCTCGGGCGCGGCGACGTCGAAGTGAGCACCAACCAGGGGCTGTCGGCTGACCTGATCGCCGAGCGGTGGGGGTTGTCGCGCCAGGAATTGGACGCCTACGCGTTTGAGAGCCACCTGCGAGCGGGCCGAGCCACCGAGGCCGGCGTCTTCGCCAGCCAGACCATGCCCGTCGAGATTCGCACCGAGGGCGGCGAGTTGCGCCAGTTTGCGACAGACGAGGGCATCAGGATGCCGCCGTCGCTGGAGCGGATGGCCTTGCTGGCTCCGGCCTTCGGCGAAGGCGGCACGGCCACGGCCGGCAACGCCAGCCAGATATCCGACGGGGCGGCGGCACTGTTGCTGACCTCTCGACAGAAGGCTGCCGAGCTTGGGCTGCGCCCGCGCGCCCGCATCCGATCGACGGCGGTCGTCGGGTCAGACCCGCTGTTGATGTTGACCGGCCCGATTCCCGCGACAAAGAAGGTGCTGGCGCGGGCGGGCATGGCGCTCGGCGACATCGACGTGGTGGAGATCAACGAGGCGTTCGCGGCGGTCGTGCTGGCCTGGGCGCACGAGCTTGAGCCGGACATGGCGAAGGTCAACCCGAACGGCGGGGCCATCGCCCACGGGCATCCGCTGGGCGCAACAGGGGCCATCCTGCTGACCAAACTGCTGCATGAACTCGAGCGGCAGGACAAGGCGATCGGCTTGCAGACCATGTGCGTCGGGTTCGGGCAGGCCACCGCCACGGTCATCGAACGGGAGTAGGCAGCGCCGTCTAGGCTTACTCGAAGGCGAACACGCGCGTGTGCCTCGTGGCGGCAGAGTCGCCGCCACGAGGCTGCTGAGCGTGGGATCGGCTACTTGGCCGCGGCGTCCTCTTCGAAGACGCCAATCTGGTTGCCTTCGGTGTCCAGGGCGTACGCGACGTACCCCATGGTCGGGATCGCCATCTTGTCCATGATGATCTTCCCGCCTGCGGCCTTGATGGCGTCAACTGCCGCATCGACCGACTCAACCCCGATGGTGTTGGTGGTGCCTGGCCCCATTTCGCCCTGGCGCTGCACCAGCCCGCCGTTGATGCCGGGCTCGCCGTCAGGCCCGGTCGTTGCCATCCAGTACGGCATCTGGTCGTCGCCCCACTTGTTGAAGGTCCAGCCAAACGTCTTTGAGTAGAACGCCTGAGCCCGCTCGGCGTTTTCAACGGTCAACTCAAAATGAACTGGTCGTGGCATTTCCCACCTCCGGGCACGCCAGGGAAAACTGCGCGAGCGGTCTCGTGCTGACGAGAAGCCAGCGCCGGAACGGCTCGGGCACCGACGTGCATATGCACAATCGTAAACTGCGAACAGCCGTTCTGCGAGTGTTCTGGCGTTACGAATAGATCACATGTTCTGCATCGCGGTGTGACTGCCGTTTGATGGCCCCCTGCAAGGGGGGCATGGCTGCGAGGCACTGCCTTCGCGTGCACGGGTGGCCGACACATCGGGCTGAAGGATGCCGAACACCATGCCCTCGGTGTCCATGGCGTACGCCAGCCAGCCCAAGCCGAAACCCGACATCTCCTCGACCAGCAGTGTGCCGCCAGCCGCCCGCACGGCCTCGGATGCGGCATCGACCGATTCGACCGTGACCGTACTCACCATGCCGACGCCCTCGTGGGGCAGGCGCTGACGCAGGACACCGTTGATGCCCGCCTCATCGTCTGTGCCAGTGGTGACGGGCCAGTACGGCATCGGACCGGCCCACTTTTCAAACGTCCAGCCAATGACCGTGCTGTAGAACACCTTGGCGCGTTCGACATCCTCGACGTAATACTCGAACCGTACTGGTCGTGACAGGCGACACGCCCCGATGCGCGCCGCGAAGGAAGTTGAAGGCAGGCGTCGGGTGACCGGCGACATTGATCGCCACCCCTGTTGCGGCGAGCACACGCATCTACCCTCCGGCGGAAACGGGTGCTCACGAGCGGTTCCGGAGTTACGGGCCGCTCACGTGTTCTGCGCGACAGTGTGGATTGGCGCTGGCGGAGGGGCGGAGGCTACCAGCAGGCGTACGCCCCGTGGCCGTTGGTGCCAACGAATCCTGAAGCCTCGATGCATCCGACTGCATCATGGCCACCAGTCCCAGTGGCGGCTCCTCGCCGGGGGTAAGCGACAGCGTGCCGACGACCAGCCGACCCAGTTCGGCCACCATGTTCGGCCAGACTGTCGTGCCGTATGCAGCTTCGATGCCGCCCTGTGCCTCACGCCAGATTGGGATTGCCGTCGCCAGCGTTTCGCGACCGGCCGCTGACAGTTCAAAGCGCAGTTCGCGGCCGCCTCGCCCAGGACCAGACTCGACCCAGCCAGCATCGCGGAGCAACCGCACGTTGCGCGTCAGCGTTGTCCGGTCCATGACCAGCACCCGTGCCAGCTCATTCGTGGTGACCGGACCGCCGAGGGCCATGGCAGCCAGCAGCGTGAACTGGGTTGTCCGCAGACCGCACGGCGCGAGCGCATGGTCAAAGTGCTGGGTGACAGCGCGGGCGGCGCGCCGCAGATTAAAGCCCGCGCACGACATAGCGATGACGCGGCTGTTCGTGCGGAGCGTTTCAGGATCAGTGAGTGGTGGGTTGGGCGACAGAATTTCTCGTTGCATGAGGGTACTCGAATCTAGCAGAGGGGCTTTCGACGCCGATGCATCAAGTGTACCGCGCTCAGAGAGGGGTGCACGCCATCGTGCCGCTGGCCTGCGTCGAAACTGAGATGAGCCTGCGATGCAGCGTTGACGGGCGTGGGTAAGCCTGCTACGCTCCCTGCGGCGGGGGATTGGCCGGCGCGGCTCGTTGCCCGCCTTCGGGAGGCGGGTCTATACTGCCTCCGAAGCGAATGAAAAGGGGTTCTCCAGGCAAGTCCACCGCGCGGCGCTGCACGGAGGGACACTGGCCGTTCCGCACGCGGCAGGCGTGGCGTCCCCGACGACGAGCCAGTTCGAGGTTCCTTTAGTGGCTGATTACGCCGGTCTGTTCATCTATCTGTTGCTGACAGCAGCGATCGTCACTGTCATTGTGGCGATCTCCGGCATACTGTCACCGAGCCGTCCTTCGGATGCCAAGTCGCGCCCCTACGAGTGCGGCGTGTCCGAACTGGACAGTACCCAGCATCGCTGGCCGGTCCGCTTCGCGCTTGTCGCGATGCTGTTCCTGATCTTCGATGTTGAGGCGTTGTTCTTCTACCCGTGGGCGGTCCTGGTCCGCGAGCTCCGCTGGACCGGCATCATCGGCATCGCCGGCTTCTTTGCAGTCCTCGGCGTTGGCTACGTCTACGCACGCGCACGCGGCGCGCTGAAATGGCGGTAAAACGATGACGATGGAACTGCCGGTCGTTGCCTCGCGTGGCGGTCACGTACGCGATGCGTCGCCCGGCTTCTTGCTGGGCAAGCTTGCCGACTGGAGTCGTGAGAAGTCGCTCTGGCCCGCAACATTCGGGCTGGCGTGCTGTGCCATCGAGATGATGGCCGCCTCGGCCGCCACGTACGACATCGCCCGCTTCGGCTCGGAGGTTTTCCGCGCCAGCCCTCGGCAGGCTGACCTGATGATTGTGTCAGGGCGCGTCTCGCAGAAAATGGCCCCGGTGCTGCGCGAGATCTACGACCAGATGGCCGAACCGAAGTGGGTCATCGCGATGGGCGACTGCGCCTCGTGCGGCGGGGTCTTCAACAACTACGCCATCATCCAGGGCGTGGATAAGCTCGTCCCGGTGGATGTGTACATTCCAGGCTGCCCGCCCCGCCCGGAAGCCCTGATCGACGGCATCCT